>CAYUNQ010000187.1:0-4575 GCA_964446185.1 uncultured Marinobacter sp.
TCCAACGGCAGGCCGCGAGTGGATAATATGAAAGTACTCGAGATGAACGACCCGCTCTACAGAACCGTGTGCGGAGCCTGAAAAGCCAAAACCGGATAGCAACACCCCATGATTAGCGTCTGGCTGCTTGTACTGATTTCGATCTCCTATATATCCCTGCTGTTCCTGATAGCCTGGGCGGGAGATCGACACCCGGGCCTTTACCGGCACAGGCTGGCGCGGACCCACATTTACGGCCTGTCACTGGCCGTTTACTTTACCTCCTGGACCTTCTACGGCGCGGTTGGCCGGGCCACCCAGGAAGGTTTTGCCTTTCTGCCGATCTATCTGGGGCCTTTGCTGGTGTTCGTGTTCTTTGCGCCCCTGCTGCGCCGGATCATCTACATCAGTAAACGCAACAACAGTACCTCGATTGCCGACTTCATAGCATCCCGCTACGGTAAATCCCAGCTGCTGGCGGCCATGGTGGCACTCTTTGCCCTGATTGGCAGCGTGCCCTACATCGCCCTGCAGCTGAAAGCCATTGCTCTGGGTTTCAACGTGCTGTCCAGCACCGGCGACGCCTATCAGGAGCTGAGCAGTGCCGCCTGGAACGACTCGGCCTGGTATATCACCCTGGCGCTGGCCGTTTTTACCGTTTTGTTCGGCACTCGTCACCTGGAATCCACCGAGCATCACAGGGGAATGATTCAGGCCGTAGCCTTTGAATCCCTGATCAAACTGATCGCATTTGTCGCTGTCGGCCTGTTCGTGGGGTATGGACTGTTCAACGGTTTCGGTGACCTGTTTCAGAAAGCAGCCGAGGCGGACCTGATTGGCATTCTGACCACCGATGCCGTGGAAGCGCCAGCCTTCCTGACCCAGACCCTGGTGGCCATGCTCGCCATCATCTGCCTGCCCCGACAGTTTCACGTTATGGTGGTTGAAAACGCGGATCACCGGGATTTCGACGTGGCCCGCTGGGCCATGCCCATCTATCTTTTGATCGCCAGCGCCTTTGTCATTCCGATTGCGGCCGGGGGCCTGCTGTACGCTGATTCAGTGGGTGGCGATCCTGACATCATCATACTGCAATTACCTATCATGGCCGGCCAGCAGTGGCTCGCCGTACTCGCCTTCCTCGGCGGCGGATCGGCTGCCGCCGCCATGGTTATTGTGTGCTCCGTTGCAATCGCCACTATGGTGAGTAACGAGATCATCATGCCGGGCCTGTTACGTTTCTTCCGGCCACGCATGAACCGGCGCGCCGATCTCAGCTTCCTGCTGCTCTCCATTCGCCGGGCCGCCATCTTCGTGGTACTGCTGACTGCCTATGGGTTCTACCGGATGGCCGGTGCTGACTACAGCCTGACGGCCTTTGGCCTGCTCTCCTTTGCCGCTGCTGCCCAGTTCGGGCCGGCCCTGGTTGGCGGTATTCTCTGGCGCCGGGGCAACTTTACCGGTGCCGCCTGGGGCCTGGGCCTGGGCTTCCTCATGTGGTGTTACACCCTGCTACTGCCTGCCCTGGCCGCCACAGGCTGGATCTCTGCGCAGGTCATTGAACATGGCCTGTTTGGCTGGCACTGGACCCGCCCCACAGCCCTGTTTGGATCAGAACTGGACCAAATGAGCCACGGCATTCTCTGGAGCCTGGGCGTGAATACCGGTGTGTACGTATTCCTGTCTCTGGTCACCCGCCAGCGCATCCGGGAAAAAATCCAGATCGCCGCCTTCTTCCACGAGTCTCAGCCCAAAGCCGAAAGCGCCCAGCACCAAAGCTGGCAGGGGGAGATTCTGACTGCAGACCTGCAAGCCCTGGCCGACCGGTTCATGGGTGAGGAACGGTCGGAAAGCATTTTTCAGAATTACGAGCGGCGCAACGCCATTCGCCTGCACCCTCACCGTCCGGCCTCCTCGCACCTGATGAAATACGTCGAACGGCAGTTGGCATCGGTCATTGGAGCCTCGACCGCAAGGGTTGTTCTCGAATCGACCCTCACCGGTCGCGACATGCAGATCGAAGACGTGGTCAGCATCGTAGACGAAGCCTCCCAGGCTATGACCTTCAGTCGGGAACTACTACAGTCAGCCATCGAGAACATCAGTCTCGGGGTGTCGGTGGTTAACCATCAGCAGCAGCTGGTCGTCTGGAACCATCGCTACCTTGAACTTTTCCATTACCCGAAAGGGTTTGTCCGGGTCGGCCGGCCGGTGGAAGACCTGATGCGTTACAACCTCACCAATGCCAACCTGTCGGCCCGCCGGATTGATGAGGTCATCGAAGACCGCTGCGGCGCCATGCGGGAAGGAAAACCAATGTCCTACGAACGCCAGAGACCCGATGGCACTGTGGTCAGGGTAGACGGCAGCCCGATACCGGGCGGTGGCTACGTAACCACGTTCCAGGACATCACCGCTATGCGGCGGACCGAACAGGCGCTCAAAGAAACCAACATCTATCTTGAGCAGCGGGTGCGTGAACGCACACAGGAACTGCAAGTCATCAACGAACAAATGCTCAAGGCCAAGTCTGTTGCCGAACAAGCAAACCAGAGTAAAACCCGGTTCCTGGCCTCTGCCAGCCATGACCTTCTGCAACCACTTAATGCAGCCCGCCTGTTCACCTCTGCCCTCACCGGCAAGATAACCGAGGGAGAGCCAAGGCAACTGGTGGAGCATATTGACAGCTCCCTGAGTGCCGCCGAGGAAATCATCAGTACCCTGCTGGATATTTCCAAGCTGGACGCAGGCGCACTGGAACCGGATATCAGCGTATTCCCGATCAATGAGTTGCTGCGGCACCTCGCGACTGAGTTCTCCGCCATAGCCAAAGACCAGGAGCTTGACCTTCACGTGGTACCAAGCTCCGCATGGGTCCGTTCAGACGCCAAACTGCTCCGGCGTGTGGTACAGAACTTCCTGTCTAATGCAATACGCTACACGGCCAGCGGCAAGATTCTGATGGGTTGCCGGCGCATGAAAGGCTATTTGCGCATTGAAGTTTGGGACACCGGCCCAGGCATGTCCGAAGAGCAGCTGGCACACATCTTTGAGGAGTTCCGCCGTTTCCGGCATGGGCGTGATAAAAACGGTCTTGGCCTTGGCCTGGCCATCGTAGACCGGATCAGCGGCATGCTCGACCACCCAATCACCGTGCGCTCCACCCAGGGCAAAGGCAGCACCTTTGCCATTACCGTACCCACCGCGCCCGCCGAACAGGTTCATGCAACTGCCAGCAAGGCCAATGCCGGATCACGGCGCGTATCCAACCTTGGCGGGTTAAGGGTGCTTTGCATTGATAACGACGCATCTATCCTGCAGGGCATGGTGGCCCTGCTCAGCAACTGGCAGTGCGAGGTGACAGCCGCCGAAAGCCTGGAAGCAGCACTGGCTAAACTCGACGGCGAAAGTCCCGATATTATCCTTGCCGACTACCAACTGGACGACAACCGCAATGGACTGGACGCCATGGACAGCATCCGGGAGGCCTTGGAAGAGGATATACCGGGCATACTGATTACCGGCTACATGGCACCGGAAGTCCGCGAGGATGCCATCAGCCGTGGCTATCAGGTGCTCTACAAGCCGGTGAAACCGGCAGCGTTGCGGGCCCTTGTTAACAAGCAGCTCAAACAGAAGCGGTGAAAGAACAACGTCAAAAATCAAAAGGGTGTCTCAAATATGACACCCCGGCCCCTTAACCCACTGTATATTTTCTGATCTGCTTATATAGTTCCTTCTTATACCGGAGAACGGTAAACCAAAGAGGGAAAAGGAATGCCACGGGGCCACGCGCTTATCATCGAGGACTCTTCTACAGCGCGCATCATACTTGCACGCTTGCTAGAGCGTGCCGATATCTCAAGCAAATCCGTTGCAACCGCCGAAGAAGCGTTTCCCGTCCTCCAGTCAGACCATTTCGACATTATCTTTCTGGACCACATGCTCCCTGGCATGAATGGCTTTCAGGCCCTCGAGAAGCTCAAGAGCCTACCGGAAACCCGGGACATCCCCGTCTTTATGTACACCTCCCAGAATGCCGAGAAATACATCGAAGAAGCACGGGCACTCGGCGCAGCCGGGGTTATACGCAAGCAGGTCGACAGAGACCAGTTGATGAGAACTCTGGACCTGATCCTCTCCGACATTCCCGAGCCAGAACAAAGCGAAGCCCTGAGGTTTGCAGTGGAAAATGTGGGACATCCCAGCACGGAAGCGCCGGAACAGATTCAGCGCAAGATCACCGGCCGGATGTCCACCCTTGAAGTCGCTTACGAGGAACTCGAAGAGCAACTGAGAGAACTGCGTCAACAGCAGGACGACGAACGCAGGCGACAGCAGATGCGCAGCAGGCGTATGGCCAGCAGCATCCGATGGCTGACAGCCGCGTGTTTAGTACTGGCCGTCGCCCTGGTGTGGGTGACCAACTGGCAAACCGGGCAAATGCAGTACCAGGCGGAACGAACCAATGACCGCTTTGCTCTGATGCAAAGCATAATGGGCGGCCTCATTGAGCTGATCAGCAAATAGGCCTGACCGGAAGAACCTTTCCCGGACCAATAAAAAAGCCCCAGCATCAAGGATGCTGGGGCTTTT
>CAYUNQ010000188.1:0-4566 GCA_964446185.1 uncultured Marinobacter sp.
ACCGATGCCGACAACCTGCGTTGCGAGTTTGCGGTAATGGTAGACGACCGCATGAAAGGCGAGGGGCTCGGAGTGGCATTGATGCAGAAAATGATCGAGTACTGCCGCTCACGGGGTACCGTGGAAATGATCGGAAACGTGTTGCCGGACAACCGCCCGATGCTGCAGCTGGCGGAGCACCTGGGGTTCGAAACCAAGTTCAATCCGGAAGAAGAGGTAATGGATCTCCGGCTGATGCTGAACGAGCCGGAAAAAGACTGGCAGAAAGAACGGCTGATGAAAGGGGGGCATTTGTAGCCCCCCGTTCCGGTTACTCTTCGACGATGGCGGAGCGGTCTTCTCCGCCCAGCGCTTCCAGCAGTCCCGGAATCAGCCGGGACAGCTCCAGCGTCATGATGGTGAAGGCGGCGTCGAACTTGGCCATGGCGTCGTCTGCATCCACGTCATCCAGCTGGTCCTGCAGGGTTTCGCCGAACTTCAGGCGGCGGATGCCCAGTTCTTCGTCCAGCACGAACGATACGTTGTCGTCCCAGGTCAGGGCCAGCTTGGTTACCTGCATGCCCGCTTCCAGGTGGTTGCGGATTTCATCGGCTTTCAGGTCCAGGCCCTTACAGCGCACCACGCCACCATCTTCTGATGGGTCTTTCAGCTCGCATTCACTGCCCAGCTCTATGGTAGCCGGGTGCTCGATGCTTTCATTGAGCCAGCCGGTGAAGGTAAAGGCCGGGGCCTGTTCCACCGCAGGCGGTCGCACCGGCAGCGAACCCAGGCTTTTGCGCAGGGTAGAGGCCAGGTCTTCCGCCTGCTTGGCAGAGCCGGCATCCACAATCAACACGCCATCTTGCGGCGCCAGGTAGGCAAAGCAGCGGCGGTTGCGGGAAAAGGCCTGGGGCAGCATTTCCAACATGACCTGTTCTTTGATCTCTTCTTTTTCCTTCTTGCGAACTTTGCGGCCCTGTTCCACTTCAATGGCTTCGGCCCGCTCTTCCACGGCTTCTTTGACCACCGGTCCCGGAAGTATCTTTTCTTCCTTGCGAAGGGCAATCAGGTGGTAGCCATTGGCGCTGTGTACCAGTGTTTCGCCGTGCTTGCCCAGCGGCGGTACCCAGCCCTGCCGGTTGGTTTCCTGGGGGCCGCACGGTTTGAAAGCATCGGCCTGTAGCTTCTCTTCCAGTGTTTCGGCGGAGATATCAAAAGGCTTGGTAAATCGGAAAATCCGGGCGTTGCGGAACCACATGGGGCTAAATCCTTGCTAGAGGCTGTTGGTACAAAAAGGAGGGCGATGATACGGCTACCGCCGGTAGCCGTAAAGTGACGGCCGAATGGTCAGATGTGCATGATTTCGACCAGTACGGTCTTCACAAGAAAGCCTACAACGCCTGCGCCCAGCACAGTAAACAGGGCGATGGTGCCAAACTTGCCGGCCTGGGATTTCTTGGCCAGGTCCCAAACGATAAAACCCATCCAGACAATCAGGCCGGTCAGAAACACCAGCATGGCGATCTGGGAAAATACTGCTTCGTTCATGGTTACTCCGATATCAACTGAAACTGATCTTTGCAGGTCGGAACAAGCCCGTTACTGCTCGTCTCTCAGGAACACCCAGTTGTTGTTATCGGACTGCTCTTCACTGAAGTAGTAGCCTTCCAGGTTGAATCCTTTCAGGTCATCGGCCTGGGTAATCCGGTTCTGGATGGCGTAGCGGCACATCAGCCCGCGGGCTTTCTTGGCGTAGAAACTGATCATCTTGTACTGGCCGTTCTTCCAGTCTTTGAACTGGGGGGTCACCAGGCGGCCGTCGATGTCTTTCTTCTGAACGCTCTTGAAGTATTCGTTGGAGGCCAGGTTTACCAGCACCTTGTCGTCTGCTGCGAGCAGCTCGTTCAGGGCGCTGGTGAGCTTGCTGCCCCAGAAAGCGTAGAGATCCTTGCCGCGGTTGTTCTCGAACTTTGTGCCCATTTCCAGCCGGTAGGGCTGCATCAGGTCCAGCGGTTTGAGCAGGCCATAGAGGCCGGACAGCATACGCAGGTGCTGCTGGGCAAAGGCGAAGTCGTCTTCGCTGAAGCTTTCAGCGTCCAGCCCGGTGTACACATCGCCCTTGAAGGCCAGGATGGCCTGGCGGGCGTTGTCCGGAGTGAACGGTGTGTGCCAGGTGCGGAAGCGCTCGGCGTTGAGCTGGCCTAGCTTGTCGCTGATGCTCATCAGGTTGCTCACCTGATGGGGTTCCAGTTCCTTGAGCTGGTCGATCAGCTCGCAGGCATCATCCAGGTAGTCCGGTTGGGTATAGGTTTCCGTGGCCAGCGGGCTCTCGTAATCCAGAGTCTTGGCGGGGGAAATGATCATCAGCATGTCAGCGGATCCTCATTGCAGAAACATCAGTAACTGGTCCCTGGTAAACGGCCAGCCAAGTTCCGCACCGGTGTCGCTGCGGCGCAGCACCGGAATGCGGGTGCCGTAGCGTTCCACCAGCTCTTCAGACTGGGCAATATCCACCACATCTACCGGGATGGGCTCCGGCATGGGGGTGTTTACCAGCAGGGCTTCTGCCAGTTCACACAGGTGGCAATTGGAGGTGGTGTAAAACAGCAATTCCATTATTTTTTCGGCTGCGCGTCGATTTGCTGGCCGTTTACACCCCGGCTGTCCTTACCCATCAGGTACAGGTACACCGGCATCAGTGCTTCCGGTTCCGGGTTTTTCTTCGGATCTTCCGCCGGGTACGCCAGCAGGCGCATGCCGGTGCGGGTCGCACCCGGGTTCAGGCTGTTTACCCGAATGTTGTTGCGTTCGTCGTCCAGTTCGTCAGCCAGCAACTGGGCCAGGCCTTCCACGGCGAACTTGGATACCGCATAGGCACCCCAGTAGGCCCGCGCCTGGCGGCCGACGCCGGAGGAGGTGAAGATCATCGACGCATCATCGGATTTGCGTAGCAGCGGAATCATTGCCCGGCTGAGCAGGAACGGGGCGGTGGCGTTTACATGCATCACCTTGTTCCAGGTTTCCGGGTCGTACAGTTCTACCGGGCTGCGGGAGCCCAGAATACCGGCGTTATGCAGCAGGCCATCCAGCCGACCGAAGTTTTCTTCGATGGTCATGGCCAGTTCTTCGTAGTCCTTGACCGCCGCGCCTTCGAAATTCATCGGCACAATGGCCGGTTGTGGATGGCCGGCGGCTTCGATTTCGTCGTAGACCTCTTCCAGCCGGCCTACGGTGCGGCCCACCAGAATCACGGTGGCGCCGTGGGCGGCATAGGCTTTGGCGGCGGCGCGGCCAATGCCGCTACCGGCTCCGGTTACCATGACAATGCGGTCTTTCAGAAGATCGGCGGGTGCCTGGTAATCTTGCATAACCTGTCTCCGTGTTCAGGCGTTTTCCGGCCCGAATAGTGCCGGGGTTGAACGAAAAAGGGGCTTATTGTAACAGCTTTGCCAGGTCGCTGACGGTGTCGGCAATGATGTCGGCTTGCCACAGATCAACCGTGTGGGGTTGCTCGATGTAACCGTAGCGCACAGCGATGGTGCGCATGCCGGCATTACGGCCGGCTTCGATATCCCGCTCGTGGTCGCCAACATACACGGCCTGTTCCGGCGCAGCACCAATTCTCTGGCAGGCCAGGAACAGCGGCTCCGGGTGTGGCTTGCGTTCGCTGACGTGGTCCGGGCAGATCAGGGTGGCGCAACGTTGGGCCAGCCCCAGCGCCTGTACCAGCGGCTCGGCAAAGCGCACCGGCTTGTTGGTGACGATGCCCCAGGGAATGCCCCGGGCTTCCAGGTTTTCCAGCAGCGAGTCCATGCCCTCGAACAGGGTGGTTTCTACCGCTACGCCCGCCTCGTAAAGGTCCAGAAAAGCCGTGTGCTTTTCCACGTAGCCGTCATGCTCTGGCTCCAGCCCGAAACCGACCCGGATCATGGCCCTTGCGCCATTGGACACCGAAGGGCGGATTTGCTCGGCTGCCAGCGGTTCAAGGTTATGGAGCTGGCGCAGCTGGTTCAGGCAGCGGATGAAATCCGGTGCGGTATCGATCAGGGTGCCATCCAGGTCAAACAGTACCGCAGAGGGTTTTTGGTCAGTCTTCACGAATATCCCGCGCGTGCATCAGGTAGTTGACGTCCACATCACGGCCCAGCTTGTAGCTTTTGGTGATGGGGTTGTAGGTCATGCCGGTAAGCTCGCGCACGTCCAGCCCGGCGTGGCGCAGGTAGTCGGACATTTCCGAGGGCCGGATGAACTTCTTCCACTCGTGGGTGCCCTTGGGCAGCATGTTCAGCACGTATTCCGCGCCCACAATGGCAAACAGGAAGGACTTCGGGTTGCGGTTGATGGTCGACACAAACAGGTGGCCGCCCGGGCGCAACATGGCCGCGCAAGACTTGATGACCGAGCCCGGGTCCGGAACGTGCTCCAGCATTTCCAGGCAGGTGACGGCGTCGTACTGGCCGGCATGTTCCGGGTCCCGGGCCAGCTCTTCGATGGTGGTCTGGCGGTAGTCCACCTTCACACCGGATTCCATGCCGTGCAGCCGAGCTACGTTCAGCGGGGCTTCGCCCATGTCGATGCCGGTTACGT
>CAYUNQ010000189.1:0-4550 GCA_964446185.1 uncultured Marinobacter sp.
ATTTCTGACGGTAGGCCGGGGGTAAGGCACGAAGGTTTCTCGAAAAGCAAAAAACGATCGAAATAGCCGGCCGGGACAGGTCGGAAACCGCACGAAGGAGTAGGGGATATGTTTGAACTCGTTGATAATGTTCAGCAAAGTGCAGTAATCAAGGTTGTTGGTGTTGGTGGTGGCGGTGGTAACGCCGTTCGTCACATGCTCAACAGCGACATTGAAGGTGTGGAATTTATCTGTGCCAACACAGACGCCCAGGCCCTCAAAAACCTGGACGCCCGTCAGGTAATTCAGCTCGGTGGCAACATCACCAAGGGACTGGGTGCCGGCGCCAACCCGGAAGTCGGTCGCCAGTCAGCCCTGGAAGACCGTGACCGCATTGCTGAAGCCCTGAGTGGCTCGGATATGGTCTTCATCACTGCAGGCATGGGTGGTGGTACCGGTACCGGTGCTGCGCCGGTCGTGGCAGAAGTTGCCCGCGAACTGGGTATCCTGACCGTTGCCGTGGTCACCAAGCCGTTCCAGTTCGAAGGCGGCAAGCGCATGAGCGTGGCTGAATCCGGCCTGAAGGAACTGGAAGAGAGCGTTGACTCCCTGATTACCATTCCGAACGAAAAGCTGCTGGCGGTCATGGGTAAGAAAACCAGCCTGCTGGACGCCTTTGCTTCCGCCAACGACGTACTGCTTGGCGCAGTACAGGGCATTGCCGACCTGATTACCCGCAACGGTATGATCAACGTCGACTTTGCCGATGTGAAAACCGTGATGTCCGAAATGGGCATGGCGATGATGGGTACCGGCCGGGCCACAGGCGAGAACCGTGCCCGTGAAGCTGCTGAAGCGGCCGTGCGCAGCCCGCTGCTGGAAGATATCAACCTGCAGGGTGCCAAGGGTATTCTGGTCAATATTACCGCCGGTATGGACCTCAACCTGGGCGAGTTCTCGGAAGTGGGCGACATCGTTCGCGAATTCGCGTCTGACTCCGCGACTGTGGTTGTGGGTACCGTGATCGATCCGGAAATGACCGATGAACTGAAGGTTACCGTGGTTGCGACCGGTCTGGGCGGCGAGCGTGAGAAGCCCACCAAGGTGGTGGACAACACTCGTACCCTGGATGGCAAGACCGACTATAACCAGCTGGATCGTCCGGCGGTTCTGCGTCGTCGTGCCGTAACCCAGGGCAACGTGGCGCTTGACCAGAGCAAAGAAAGCGAAGAGCAGGGTGTGGACTATCTCGATATTCCCGCATTCCTTCGCCGGCAGGCTGATTGATAATCTGTCTCAAATGTGACGAGGGTCCGGTTCCTGATATTTAGAAAGGGACCAAAAGCCCTGGTCAAGCGTGAGCTGATTAACCATAGCCCATGACTATTGCAAAACTTAGGTAAAGTCATGCTGGTTAAATGGTGCTCAGTCTTGAATTCTGGTATTCTCCGGGCAGATTTTTGCCCAGAATATCGAACTTTTGTGACGGAATAATGAACCGATGATCAGACAACGGACACTCAAAAACACCATCCGTGCGACCGGTGTAGGGCTGCACTCAGGGGAAAAGGTATACCTGACGCTGAAGCCTGCGCCCGTCGATACAGGTATCATTTTCCGCCGGACCGATCTGGACCCGATGGTCGAGATCCGGGCTTGCGCGGAAAATGTGGGTGAGACCATGCTGTCCACGACGCTGGTAAAAGACGGTGTCCGTGTGGCGACTGTTGAGCATTTGCTCTCGGCCATGGCTGGTCTCGGAATCGACAACTGCTACGTCGAGCTCAGTGCGGCAGAAGTGCCGATTATGGACGGCTCCGCCGGCCCGTTTGTTTTCCTGCTGCAGTCTGCCGGGATCGACGAGCAGGAAGCCGCCAAGCGCTTCATCCGCATCAAGCGGGAAGTGACGGTGGAAGAGGGCGGTAAAAAGGCCACCTTCCTGCCGTTCGAAGGCTTCAAGGTGAGCTTCGGTATCGACTTCGACCACCCGGTCTTTAAGGGCCGTGCCCAGACTGCAACGGTAGATTTCTCCAGCACGTCTTTCGTGAAGGAAGTCTCCCGTGCCCGTACATTCGGGTTCATGCGGGACATCGAGAAGCTGCGGGCCATGAACCTGGCCCTCGGCGGTAGTGTCGACAACGCCATCGTGGTTGACGACTACAAGATCCTGAACGAAGACGGTCTGCGCTACGACGACGAGTTCGTCAAGCACAAGGTACTGGATGCCATCGGTGACCTTTACCTGTTGGGCAACAGCCTGATTGGTGAGTTCCGCGGTATCAAATCAGGTCACGACCTGAACAACAAGCTGCTGCGCAAGCTCAAGGCGGAAAAAGACGCATGGGAAGTGGTGACCTTCGATGACGAAGCTGCTGCACCTATCTCTTATATGAAACCTGTGCTCGCGGTGGGTTAAGGCCGGACGCCTTAATCCCGCACGTGGCTGGCGAGTTTTTCGAGAACCTCGCGCAATGCTTTATCCTTCGTGTGCCCGGCTTCCTCTTTGAGGAGCCGGGCATTTTCTTTGCTCAGGGGTAATTTTTCGGCTTTCTTGCGGGCGTGGTACCTGCCCGGAACTACCTTGATCCGCACCTTCCAGACAAATCTGAATAGCTCGTTTTCGCGCAGTGCTTCCATGATTTCGTGCTGGCGGAACCGCAATCGTGTGGCCTTGCTGGCATTATCGGTGGCCAGCACCAGCTCACCATCCTGACAGCTGACAAAACGGGTGCCGGCAGAAAGCTCTGCCGGAATGGCCTGTAATACCAGTTGTTCTGCCTGCAGGTGCAGGTCAGCACGGGCCATCAGCTCTTTAAGTGTTGAAGCCGAAGCGGGCCCGCGGTTTGTGCGGAAGATCATTTTTTGATCGTCTTTTGCATTCATTGACAGTTTTTGTCTCGACTACTTTGTTTACGATTGGTTACACTTCGGCACGCTTTGTTGGTGGCGCCCGCATGGCTCTCGTTTTACATTGTGCCGAGAGAGTGTGTCTGTCTGGCGCTACGTTCATTCAATACGTAGTTGTTGCAAGGATAGCAGACCTGCTCGAAATTTTTCCGGGTCGCAGCACTACAGGGATTTAAGGTTGCGACTCTTCGATGACACCGAATGACGATATGAATGTAATTTTCGTTGGCAAACGCCATGGCCAGTCAAAGGCTATTGCGTTGAATGGCGGTGTTGTGGCCGGGCTGCTGGCCCTGGCCCTGGCCCTGATCCTTGCTGCAGGCTGGGCCGGTTACCGCGTGGCAGTCGCCAAGGTGGCTGCCGAGCAGCCTACAGAATCCGAGCTGGTTGCCGCCTGGGAATCAAAACTCGAGCAACAGCAGGCCCAGCTTACCCGTGTTCGGGACGATGTCCAGCAGCAGGTCGATGCATTGACCCTGAGGCTGGGCCAGATTCAGGGCCGCCTGTTGCGGCTGGATGCGCTGGGCCAGCGCTTTATGGAATCCGGCCTGGTTGCCAGTGATGAATTCAACTTTGACCAGCCGCCGGCAGTGGGTGGCCCGGAAGAGCCGGGCCTGGCCGGTGACTCCTACAGCACCCCTGAGCTGACCGATATGATTTTCCAGCTGGAGCGCCAGTTGGAGGACCGGGAAAAGCAGCTGCGCCTGCTCGACAAAGTGTCTTCCCGGAAAAAACTGGAAGATGAGCTTTACGTGCAGGGCCGGCCTATTACCTGGGGCTGGTTGTCGTCCAAATATGGCTACCGTTCAGACCCCTTCACCGGCAAGCGACGCTGGCACGGCGGGGTTGACCTCGCCGGCAAGGAAGGCAGTGACATTATCTCTGTGGCGGGCGGTGTTGTTACCTGGGCCGGCGAGCGATACGGCTACGGTAACCTTGTCGAAGTGGATCATGGCGACGGCCTGGTAACCCGCTATGCCCATGCCAAGACCGTTAAGGTCAAACTGGGCGATGTGGTTCAGAAAGGGCAGGTAGTTGCGCTGATGGGCAGCACCGGCCGGTCCACTGGCCCCCACGTACATTTCGAAGTTATCCGCAACGGCAAGACCGAAGATCCTGTTAAATATATCCAGCGGGCAAGCCGCTGATTCCATTCCCGTGAACCCTGCCTTTTGTCCTGTCACCAAATAAGGTTAGAATGCCGGCTTCCTCCGTTTAACTGAAGAAGCAGTGGTCTATGTTCTCAAAGCTCGCAACCAAGATGTTCGGCAGTAAAAACGCCAGAGAGATCAAGCGCATGCGCAAGATGGTTTTGCGCATCAATGACCTTGAAGAGCAATTTGGTGGTTTGTCCGATACCGAGCTGCAAGGTAAAACAGCGGAGTTCCGCCGCCGTCTTGAAGAAGGCGAAGCGCTGGATGCGTTGCTGCCTGAAGCCTTTGCTACCGTGCGGGAAGCCAGTCGCCGGGTGATGGGTATGCGCCATTACGATGTGCAGCTGGTCGGCGGTATGACTCTGCATGAAGGCCGCATCGCCGAAATGAAAACCGGTGAGGGTAAAACCCTGGTGGCCACTGCTGCGGTTTACCTCAATGCTCTGCCGGGCAAGGGCGTTCACGTTGTGACCGTGAACGATTACCTGGCCAGCCGTGATGCCGAGTGGA
>CAYUNQ010000190.1:0-4488 GCA_964446185.1 uncultured Marinobacter sp.
CGGTCAGGTCCTGGTTCAGGTAACCGCCACCGCCAAGAACAACACAGACCGCAAAGCCCGTGAAGGTTTGTACCCCACCAAAAAAGGCGAAATGACCTCATTCCAGATGGGCGGCAAACCCACGCTGACCTTCCCGCGCATACAAGGCGCCGACATCGTAGGGCGCGTTGTCGCCGTAGGTGAGGGCATCAGCGAACAACGTATCGGGGAGCGCGGCCTGCTGGACTTCAACATCTACGCCAACGACCGTACCGACATTAATCTCACTCCGGACTACTACGGCCATGGCGCCGATGGCGGTTATGCCGAATACGTCGCCCTGCCGTCTGACCAGTTTCACCATATCCCGAATCCGGATCTGGCCGATGCCGAGCTGGCGGCCATGGGCATGTGCTCCTACCAGACCGCCTACCACATGCTCACCTCAGCCAACGTGCAGGCGGGGGAGCGGGTGCTGGTTACCGGTGCCAGCGGCGGCGTGGGCACTGCGTTGATTCAGCTGTGCCGTATTATCGGTGCCATTCCATATGCTCTTAGCCAGAAAGACAAAGCCGAGCCCCTCCTGGCACTGGGCGCCGAAGCGGTGTTGGATCGTAGCGACATGAGTACCTTTGTAGACCGGGTGAAGAAAGAAACCGGCGGCAAACCCCTGGATGCGGTGATGGATTTGGTAGGCGGCGAAATGACCGACAAATTCATCGACGCTATGATCTTCGACATGAACGCCCGCAGCACCTACGCGCGCCTGAGCATTGCCGGGGCCAGCGGTGGCAACATCAGCGAAATCCTCTGGACCCGAATCTATCTTTACCAGGTGCAGATTTTCGGGGTATCTCACGGCACCCGCGAGGAAGCCAACCAGCTGATGACCTGGATCCGCGATGGCCAGCTGAAACCCGTGTTGCACGGCGCGTTCAAACTGTCTGACCTGCACAAAGCCGAAGAGTATTTCGTGAACCGGGGCAGCAACTACCTCGGCAAAATCGTGATCGTGCCAGATGCCCAATGGCAGGCGCACGGCCAACCCTTCGCCGTGGAGACGCGCTGATGAAACCGGAACTCACCATTCAGCTAATGGACACCCATGCCGGCGGTGACGTCAGCCGAATCGTCACTGGCGGCATCATCGACTTACCGGGAGATACGGTAAGGGCCCAGATGGAATACCTGCGCGACAACGCAGACGGCCTGCGCCGGCTGTTGCTGGAAGAACCCTACGGCATCCCCGAAATGTCCATCGACCTGCTGGTGCCCGCCACCCACCCCAAAGCCGCCGCCGGATACATCATCATGGAAGTCATGGGTTACCCCATCTACTCCGGCTCCAACACCATCTGCACCGCAACGGCGGTTCTGGAAACCGGCATAGTCCCCAAACAAGAAGGCAAACAACACTTCAAACTCGAATCCCCCGCCGGCCTGGTAAACATCGAAGCCACCGTCCACAACGGCACAGTAGAAGCCATCACCTGCGAAGGCCTGCCCAGCTACATCCACACCCATAACGCCAGCATAAACGTACCCGGCATCGGCAAGGTCAACTACAGCGTCGCCTACAGCGGCGGCTTCTACGCCCTGGTAGACGCCAAATCCCTAGGCTTTGATTTGACCCTGGACGAAGAACGCCAACTAGCCCAAACCGCCCACGCCATCGTCGAAGCCATCCGCGCCGAACGCAGTTTCTCCCACTACACCCTGGGTGACGTAGGTCCACTCCCATTTCTGCACTTCATGGGCCCGGTAGAGCAGGTTACAGATGGCCATTACCGCTCCCGCTCCGCCACCTACGTCCACCCCGGCGTCATCTGCCGAAGCACCACAGGTACCGGAACCTCTGCACGGCTTGCCTTGATGAGTCTCGAAGGACGGATTCGGCCGGGCGACAAACTCGAAACCATATCGCTGCGGGAAACCGGATTCATCGGAGAATTCACCGCAGCGGAAAAGGAAGGGGAGTATCAGGTAGTCAAAAACAACATAACCGGCAAAGCCTACGTCATCGCAAAGTCCGACATAGTAGTGAACTGCGACGACCCCATGGTGGAATGCAGCGGCCTGACTCATATCCTCACACAAGGTGATGGCACATAATCGCTAACGCACACTCGTCATTCAGTCAGTCAGCGAGCGAGCCAAGAAGTCCTACCCAGCTGCTTCCAAAAAGGTTCTGCCGGCGGGAGGTGGGGGTCAGCTTTTCTGGCAGGGAAAAAAATGTCTGAGCGAAGCGAGTTATTTTTCCCAGAAGAAAAGCTGACCCCCACCTCCCAGCCCGCCCCAGAACTAAACGGATTGGAACCCAAGCTCAGCGAGGCCGAAGCCGCCGCTTCTCAGCCCGCCGCATCCAGAACCAGGCAATGAAGGCAATCACCGACACAGCGGCAATGATCAGCGTTGCCAGAGCATTAATCTCCGGCGACACCCCCATCCGCACAGACGAAAACACCACCATCGGCAAAGTCGTCGCCCCAGGGCCAGACACAAAGCTCGCAATCACCAAATCATCCAGCGACAAAGTAAACGCCAGCAACCACCCCGACACCAGCGCCGGCGCAATCACCGGCAACGTAATTACAAAGAACGTCTTCAGCGGCGTACAGCCCAAATCCATGGCCGCCTCCTCGATGGACAAATCCACCTCCCGCAACCGCGCACTCACCACCACCGCCACATAAGCGCTGCAGAACGTCGTGTGAGCAATCCAGATGGTCGCCATACCCCGATCCACCGGCCAGCCGATCAGCTGCGCCATCTGCACAAACAGCAGCAACAGCGACAAACCGGTGATCACTTCCGGCATCACCAGCGGCGCCGTGATCATGCTCGACAGCAGCGTGCGCCCGCGCATCTTCTTGAACCGGGTAATCACAAACGCGCACAGGGTGCCCAGGCACACCGCCATGCTGGCGGAATAGAAGGCAATGCGCAGGCTCATCCAGACCGCAGACAGAATCTGCTCATTCGCAAACAGCGCACCGTACCACTTGGTGGAAAAGCCGGCCCACACAGACACCAGCCGCGAGGAATTGAACGAGTAAACGATCAACACCACCATCGGCAGGTACAGGAACAGCATGCCCAGCACCAGCATGGATTTTGAGAAGCCGGGGGCTTTCTGCTTAACCATTCTTTTCCATCTCCCGAGCCTGGAAGCGGTGGAACAGCACAATCGGAACCAACAGCAAGGCCAGCATCACAATCGCCAGCGAAGAGGCCACCGGCCAGTCGCGGTTGTTGAAGAACTCTTCCCACAGCACCTTGCCGATCATCAGGGTATCCGGCCCGCCCAGCAGTTCCGGAATCACGAACTCACCCACCGCCGGAATGAACACCAGCATGGAGCCGGCCAGGATTCCGGCCTTGGATAACGGCAGGGTAATGGCCCAAAAGGTGGTCAGGCTGCGGCAGCCAAGGTCAGACGCCGCTTCCAGCAGGCGCACGTCCAGCTTCACCAGGTTGGTGTAGATGGGCAGGATCATGAACGGCAGGTAGGCGTAGACGATGCCCAGAATCACCGCAAAGTTGGTGTTCAGCATTTTCAGGGGCGAGTCGATCAGCCCCAGCCACATCAGGAAGCTGTTCAGCAGCCCCTGATTACCCAGAATGCCCATCCACGCGTACACCCGAATCAGGAACGAGGTCCAGGACGGCAGCATCACCATCAGCAGGAACACCAGCTGCCAGTGCTTGGGCGCCCGGGCCATCGCGTAGGCCATGGGGTAGCCAATCAGCAGGCAAAACAGGGTGGCCAGGAACGCGGTTTTCACCGAGCCCCAGTAGGCGGCGATGTACAGGCTGTCGGAGGCCAGGAACAGGTAATTGCCAAAGTTCACCACCACCGACAGGGTGTTATCCACCCACCGGAACACCGGCTCGTAAGGAGGAATCGCCATCACCGCCGAGGTCAGGCTGATTTTCAGCACCAGCGCAAACGGCAGCAGGAAGAACAGCAGCAGCCATGCAAAGGGCACGCCGAATACCACCCGGCGATGGAATACCACCGCCCGCACCCGCTCCGCGAAGGGGGTTGCCAGAAGCTTCTTGGTCATGGCGTCAGTTCCAGAGCAGGATGGGACTGGAAGCTTCCCAGGACACGAACACCCGGTCACCCCAGGTGGGCCGCTCGCCCCGGCGTTCCACGTTGGCCATGGTGGCCTGTACCCGTTTGCCACTGGCCAGCTTCACGTAATAAGACGTGATATCGCCCAGGTAGGCGATGTTGTCCACCGTGCCGCAGCTCCAGTTGGTGTCGCCTTCGGGTTTCTCTGTGGTCAGATAGATCTTCTCCGGGCGCAGGGCGATCAGGGTTTCCATGGTTTCCGCAGGCGTGGTCACACCCCGGTCGATAAACACCGGTGCGTCCAGCAGGTCGCTGGTCAGCGAGATGCTGTCGGAGTTGTCTTCCAGGATATTCGCCTCGAAGATATTCACCGAGCCAATGAACTCCGCCGTCATGCGGCTGTTAGGGCTCTCGTAGATATCAATGGGCGA
>CAYUNQ010000191.1:0-4370 GCA_964446185.1 uncultured Marinobacter sp.
TATCGCGTTTGGGGAGCCTGAAAAAGTGCTTACCGAACTGATACAGCAACACCAGATCAACCAGGTCATCCGCACCCGGCAACCAGGCACCGAAGAAGCTGATCAATTGCAGGGCCTTCAGGACAAGCTGCCGGCTGTCCACTTCCAGCAATTCGAAACCCTGAGTCTGTTCACCGAAAAATCCCTGCCCATGGACCTGGCCGACTTACCCGACACCTTCTCCCAGTTCCGCAAGCTGGTGGAGAAAGAGGGTGACCGCTGCACCGACCGGCTTCGCATCCGCACCATGACGGCGCTGCCGCCACCTCCGGGGTTTGCGAAGGACAACCGGGGCGATTGCCCGCCAATTACCGAGCCGGAACACGATGCCGGCTTCCGGGGCGGTGAACAGGCCGGGCTGCGGCAGTTACGGGAATACCTGTTTGTCAGCCACGGCATCGCCCGCTACAAGGAAACCCGCAACGCGCTGGATGACCCGCTGGCTTCGTCCCGCCTGTCGCCCTGGCTGGCCGATGGCTGCCTGTCGGTACGCGAGGTGACCGGCATGATTGACGAATACGAGCAGTCCGAAACCCGCAACGACTCCACCTACTGGCTGTGGTTCGAACTGTTGTGGCGGGAATACTTCTACTGGTACGCCATGAAACACGGCCGCCGGCTGTTCCTGCGGGACGGCGTGCAACAGCAAAACCGTGACACCGCCTTCCACCGGCCGGATTTCGAAAGCTGGTGCCAGGGCACCACACCCTACCCGCTGGTCAACGCCGCCATGAACCAGCTCCGGCTCACCGGCTATATCAGCAACCGTGCCCGCCAGCTGGTGGCCAGTTGCCTGGTTAATGAACTGGCTCAGGACTGGCGCTACGGTGCCGCCTGGTTTGAGCAGCAACTGATGGACTACGATGTCGCCAGCAACTACGGCAACTGGCAGTACCTGGCCGGGGTGGGCGCAGACCCCCGCGGATTGCGCCAGTTTAATCTGGACAAACAAGCCAGCCAGTACGATCCTGAAGGGCATTTCGTGGCACGCTGGCAAGGCGAAGCCTGAACAACAAACCGGGCGGTTAACGGTTGTAACGGCCCGTATAACAACCAGGGACAGAGAGAAACACCGTGGCGAAGGAAGCAAACCCCGGCAAGTTGACACCCAGCACCATCCGAATCGGCACTCGCTATCGGGCGAACCGGCTTAAAGGCCCCTACGATGCCGTGGTGATCGGCTCCGGTATCGGAGGCCTGACGACCGCTGCCTGCCTGGCCAAAGCCGGCCAGAAGGTACTGGTGCTCGAGCAGCACTACACCGCCGGTGGCTACACCCACAGCTATGCCCGCAACGGCTATGAGTGGGATGTCGGCGTACACTACATTGGCGATATGGGCGCCAGGCACACCCTCGGGCGCCGGCTGTTCGACTACATTACCGACAGCAAACTGGAATGGGCGCCCATGGCCGAAAACTACGACCGCTTCTTCCTGGGCGACAAGGTGATCAACCTGCAGGCCGGCAAAGAAGGCCTGCGGCACTCGCTACTGGCCGCCTTCCCGGACGAGCAAGCCGCCATTGACCGTTACATGACCCTGCTCGGCAAAGTCGCCAACGGCATGCAGTGGTACACCCTGTCCAAGCTGTCTCCCGCGCTGGCGAGCCCGCTGATGTCCAAGGGTTTGAAATCAGTGTTGCCGGACTGCTTTAACCGCACGACCTACGACGTACTGAGCGAACTCACCGACAACGAAGAACTGATTGGCGCCATCACCGGCCAGTGGGGCGATTGCGGCGTAACTCCGAAGCAGTCCAGCTTCATGGTACACGCGCTGATAGCCAGGCATTACCAGTATGGCGGCTTCTACCCCGTAGGCGGGGCCTCGGAAATCGCCAAAACCATCATTCCGGTTATCCAGGCCGGTGGCGGCGACGTGCTCACCTATGCCGATGTCAAAGAAATCCTGATCGAAAAAGGCAAGGCGGTGGGTGTGCGCATGGCCGATGGCCACGACATCCGGGCACCGCTGGTAATCAGCAATGCCGGGGTGATCAACACTTTCGAACGGCTGATGCCGGAATCCGAAGCCGAGCGCATTGGCTACCCGCGCAATCGGGAGCACATCAAGCCGTCCATGCCGCACATCGGCCTTTACCTTGGCCTGAAGGGCAAGCCCGAGCAACTGGGCCTGCCCCGCACCAACTTCTGGATTTACCCCAACGCAGACCACGACGGCAACGTGGAGCGATTCCTGCAGAATCCGGAATCCGAGCCGTTCCCGGTGGTGTATATCTCCTTCCCGGCTGCCAAGGACCCGGACTACCAGAACCGCTGGCCAGGCACGTCTACCATCGAAATCGTGGCGCCCACCACCTGGGAGATGTTCGAGCCCTGGCAGGGTTCCACCTGGGGCAAGCGCGGAGAGGATTACCAGGCCCTGAAAGCCCGCATCACTGACCGACTGCTCGAAGTCATGTACCAGAAACTGCCCCAGCTCCGGGGCAAGGTAGACTATGTGGAAACCTCCACCCCGCTGTCGACTGCCTGGTTCTGCCGCTATGAACAGGGCGAACTATATGGCCTGGACCACACCCCCGAGCGTTTCGAACAACGCTGGCTGAAACCGAAAACCGACATCCCCGGCCTGTACCTGACTGGCCAGGACATTCTCACCTGCGGTGTGGTAGGAGCGATGATCGGCGGGCTGGTGACAACCCTGGCCATCCGCGGCCTGAAAGGAGCGGGCCTGGCGAAACGGATTTTTGTCGGCTGACGGGTTATCTTCGGCGCATCCATTTTCAGTAAGGTAAGAGCGTATGGCGTGGATTACAGACAAAGCGGCTAAGCACCAGTTGGACAAGGAAGCCAGCCAGGTTCAGAAAGAGGACCTGCAATCCCTGCTGGAGCGACAGAAAGCCATCGAAGAAAAAGTGAAAAACAGCGGCAAGCTCAAGCGTTTTGGCACCGACATCAAGCTGATGTTTTCGCTGATCCGGGATTACTGGCGCGGTGACTACCGGGCCATTCCCTGGAAATCCATCGCCGCCATCGCCGGTGCCCTGCTGTACGTGATGAACCCGCTGGACCTGATTCCGGACCTCATTTTCGGCTTCGGCCTGCTGGATGATGCCGGCGTGGTTGCCCTGTGCCTGAAACTGGTGGAGTCCGACCTGCACAAGTACGCGGCCTGGAAAGACCTGCAGAACTCCTGAGTGCCGGCACTCAGGCTTCTGACACCCCGGGCTGATCGCCACGACGGCTGGCCCGCCATTCCCGGAACTGCTCCACCCAGGACAACAGTGCCGGAATGATCAGTAACACCAGGAAGGTCGCCAACCCCAGGCCAAACGCGATGGATGTGGCCATGGGAATCAGGAACTGGGCCTGCAGGGAAGTTTCAAACAGCAGGGGCAGCAGGCCACCGATGGTGGTCAGGGAGGTCAGCAACACCGCCCTTACCCGCTGTACAGCCGCTTCGTTCAGGGCATCGGTAATGCCCAGACCTTTCTGTCGCTGCTGGTTGTAGAAAGCCACCAGAATAATGGCGTTGTTCACCACAATGCCCGACAGGCCAAAAAGCCCGAACAACGACAGAATGGTCAGCTGCAGCCCCATGATCCAGTGCCCCAGCAGGGCCCCCACCAGAGCGAACGGAATGATGGCCATCACAATCAGCGGCAAACTCCAGGACGCAAACACCCAGGCCAGTACCACGTACATCAGGGCAACCCCGATCACCAGGCCGGTTTTCATGTCATCCATGGTTTCGCGCTGGTCGGCGGAGCGGCCTTCGAAGCTGTAACGCACGCCGTGGCGACTGGCAATGTCCGGCAGCGCACCGGCCTGCAGGCTCTCGATAATCTGGTCGGTCGTAGCCACCCGGGTATTGAGTGCAGACGTCACTTCCACCGCCAGCTTGCCGTCGGCGTGGCGCAAAGCCTGAAAGCCCTGCCGGTGATCCAGGTTCATCACCTGGGCCAGCGGCACAAACCGGCCGTCGGGCAGGCGAATGGTCATGCGCTCGAGGGTGGAATACTGTTCCCGCTGATCCCGGGGCAGCTGCACCCGTACTTCCACTTCGTCACGGCCATCCTGGTAGATCTGGGCGATCCGGCCGTCAAAGGCGGCCCGCAACTGCCGGCCCAGGTCCACCGTGGTCAGGCCCAGCGCTTCACCAAAGGCGCTCACCTGGTAGATCAGCTGCTCCCGGCCCCAGGGCATATCGTCTTCCACATCCAGCACCCCGGGCAGGGTGCCCAGGGCCTGGGCGACTTCGTCGGCAGCCCGCTTCAGGCTTTCTGCGTTATCGCCGGTCAGGCGCACGTTCACATCCCGCCCCGGAGGCCCGGCCTGGCGTTCATTGATGTTCAGGGCATCCAGCCCGGC
>CAYUNQ010000192.1:0-4362 GCA_964446185.1 uncultured Marinobacter sp.
GCTTCTGGGCCTTGAGTATCTGGACCGCCGCGTATTGCTGAAACCGTCCCCCACCGACACCGGTGCCCTCTACGTGGCTCCGGGCGATACCTCCACCCGCTTCCTGGCCGAAGGCAAGCGGGCAACGCTGACACTCAAGGGTGATGTGCTGCCGGAATGCCTGGAACCGGGCGCGATAGAATCCCGGTTTGAGGCCATCGGTGCCGACCCGGACTGGTCGGCGCTGATCGAGAACAACCGGATGACCCTGACCCCGCCGTACCAGCAGCAAGCGCTGAACGAGATCTGGCTGACCGAAACCTTGGCCAATCGACACGGCCGGACGTTTGAAGCGAAAACCGAAGCCCAGTCGCTGGAAGTGCGGGTGGCACACCAGCTGTGTGAAGTGGGCCTGGACAAACGCCAGTATCCGTCCCAGATCCGGCTGACCCTGGACGGCAACAGCTTTGAAGGCTGTGGCGGCGACCGGGAGCGGCTGTTCCGGGGTGTGCAGTGGGTGGTAGAAGACCTGGCCGGTGCCGGGCTGATCGACCGCTCCATGGTTACCCTGCAGTTCCTGGGCAATGGCCGGGTAGCCGGGCGTGCATCCTGCAACCGGTTTATGGGCAACTACCGTTTGAGTGATGATGGATTGTCGTTCAGTACCCTGGGCAGCACCATGATGGCCTGCGCGCCGTCGCTGATGAACCAGGAGCGCAAGTACCTGGAATTGCTGGGGCAGGTGGTGGATGGCCGCATTGGTCGCCAGGGTGAATTGCTGCTGGAAACCGGCAACGGTGAGGTGGTCAAGGCGCTCCCGGCGACGACCGACAACCTGTAACTCTCTTCAAGGGCCCGCCCGGTCAAATTTCTGCAGCATTTGCCGTCTACCCTGACAGGTCGATGCTGCAGAGAGACCAGCCATGACCGAATTGCGGGCCCTCACCCCCCACAGTGCCATTCCCGAACAACAGGCCGGCCGCGACCGCAACCAGAAGCGCCTGTTGCGCAGCTTCCTGCCGGAACTGGTGCAGCTGGAGCGACAGCTGGCCGAAGCCCCCGAACAGGTCACCACCACCGTCGCCGGCGAGGTTGCCGTGCGGGATCTGCACTTGCCCATCTACCGGGTGGACCTGGGTTCCACCCGGGACGATGTGCCGGCGGTGCTGATTGTCGGCGGAGTTCACGGCCTTGAGCGCATTGGTAGCCAGGTGGTGATGGCCTGGCTCGATTCCTTCCTGGCCCGGCTCGGTTGGGATGACCACCTGAACACCTTGCTGGAGAAAGTTCGTATTACCCTGCTGCCGATCCTGAACCCCGGCGGCATGTACCTGAACCAGCGGGGCAATCCCAATGGTGTCGATCTGATGCGCAACGCGCCGATTACCGCCCAGGACCAGAGCGCCTTCCTGCTTGGGGGCCAGCGCCTGTCGCCCCGCCTGCCCTGGTACACCGGCGATCCGGAGCAGGGCATGGAGCCGGAGAACCTGGCACTGGAATCGGTGATTCAGGACCTGCTGCCGGGCCGGCCCTTCAGCGTGGCGCTGGACTGCCATTCCGGATTTGGCTGGCAGGATCAGATCTGGTTTCCCTATGCCTATCGCCGCCGGCCCATGCGCCGCATCGGGTCGGTGATGGCCCTCAAGCTGATCTGGGAACAGGCTTATCCCAATCACCACTATCGTTTCGAACCCCAGTCAGCCCATTACCTGACCCACGGTGACCTGTGGGATTACTTCTACAAACAGGTCAACCGCAGCACTGACGGCGTATTCCTGCCCCTGACCCTGGAAATGGGCTCCTGGAAGTGGGTGCGCAAGCGCCCGCGCCAGTTGCTGCGGCTGGACGGGTTATTCAACCCTCTGGTGCCTCACCGCCATCAGCGGGTATTGCGCAGCCATCTGAGCTGGATGGACTTCCTGGTGAATGCGGCCGCCAGTTACCGGAACTGGTTGCCGGAGGGCGATGAAGAGTCCATGCTCAGGGAAGCCGCCATCATGCACTGGTACAGGGATAACCGATAACATGCACTGGATCCTCCTGCGGGGTCTTACCCGGGAACGGGCACACTGGGGCGACTTTCCCGAGCGTTTGAGTGCGGCCTTTCCGGACCAGCATTTCCACCTGGTGGACCTGCCCGGCACGGGCATCCATTACCGGGAAGCCAGCCCGGCCACAGTGCGCGCTATTCGCGAGCAGGTGTGCCGGCAGGTGAGCCATATTCCCCGGCCGTTCAGCATCCTGGCGTTGTCTATGGGCGGCATGGTGGCCCTGGACTGGGCCCAGCATGCCGAGCCCGGCGAATTGCAGCACCTGGTGCTGATAAACACCAGTTCCGGTTTCAGCCGGCCCTGGCAGCGAATGCAGCCGGCGGCCTGGCCGAAGATCCTGCGTTTACTGGTTCGCCGTGAACTGTTCCATCGGGAACGGGACATCCTGCGCCTGACCTCCAACCGGGATATTCCCCTGAGCCTGAGCAAGGCCTGGTACAGCATCCAGCGCCAGCGCCCGGTCTCGTTCACCAACGCCCGCAACCAGCTGCTGGCGGCCGCCCGTTTCAAACCCCTGGAAAAACGCCCGATGGCCGATGCCCTGATACTGGCCAGCAAGGGCGACCGGATTGCCAGCTGGCACTGCAGTGCCGAACTGGAACGGCGCTGGTGCTGGACCCTGAAGCTGCACCCGGATGCCGGCCACGACCTGCCGCTGGATGAGCCCGAGTGGGTAATCCGGCAAATGTCTGACTGGATACCCGGCACCCGATAGTTTCTTGACGCAACCGTTTTTTCCGGTCAACCTGCTGTATTCAAAGCCCGTTTTTCTGCCAGGGAGCCAATAACAAGATGAAAATTTTCGAAACCCGGACTGCACCCAACCCCCGCCGCGTGCGTATGTTCATGGCCGAGAAAGGCCTGCTGGACAAGGCGGAATTTATTGAGATAGATATCCAGAAAGGCGAAAACCTGACGCCGGAATTCGTGGCCCGAAACCCCATGAAGAAAGTCCCGGTGATGGAACTGGACGACGGCACCTGCATTGCCGAAACCATGGCCATCTGTCGCTATTTTGAAGAAGCCTACCCGGATACCCCGAAACTGATGGGCGAGACTGCCGCCGAGAAAGCCCTGGTAGAGCAGTGGCTGCGCTGGCTGGAGTTCTATTTCTTCATGCCCACCGGCATGTGCTTCCAGCACACCACCGGCTACTTCAAGGACCGGATGACGCCCATTAAAGAGTGGGGCGAAGAATGCGGGCAGGGCGTGGAAAAGTTCATGCACTTCCTGAACAAGCACCTGGAAGGCAAGGATTACATCTGCTGCGACCGCTTTACCGCGGCGGATATCAATGCCTTTACCACCATAGCCTTCGCCCGGGTGGTGAATATCCGTATCAAGCCGGAGCAGACCAACCTGCAGGCCTGGTACGACCGCATCAAGGCCCGGCCTTCGGCCCAGGCTTGATGCCAGCAGCCAGGATTGCCCAACAAAGCCACAACCCGGTCAGGATCAGCAACAGGACATGGTATGACGCAACAAACCTTGATGAACACACTGGAAGCCATCGATCGGGCCAATCAGGCAGACCCGAATACTGAGCAGGTAGACGGCCAGCAACTGCCCAGGGAATACGCCTACAGCCTGCACATGACCCGCTGGCTGTTCGCGCTGGAACCGGAACCCTCAGAACGCATGCAGATTGCCTGCCGTGCCCAGCACCTGGAGCGCTGGACCATGCCCCGGAGTGACTATGGTGAAGGCCGCAAGAATTACTATCAATGGCGCCTGGCCTGTGGCCGGATGCACGGCCGCCGGGCGGCGGAGATTATGGCCGAAAGCGGCTATCCGCAGGAAGAATGCGAGCGGGTAGAGACGATCATCACCAAGCGCAAGCTTCGGGAAGACGAAGATACCCAGTTGCTGGAAGACGTGGCCTGCATGGTGTTTCTGGAACGGTACTTTGCCGGGTTCTTCGAAGACAATCCGGATTTCGACAAGGAAAAGTGGCTGCGCATCGTGCGCCGCACCTGGGACAAAATGAGCCCCCGGGCCCACGAAGCCGCGCTTAAACTGGCGGAAGGCATGCCCGCGCATCTGCTGGAATTGCTGCAGGAGGCGCTGGCTGAGCCGGAGAGCTGATTATTAATTTGTGCACGGGGCGGCGGGCAGGGCTGACCAAAATACGCTGTAAATACATCCCTGTACGCTCGGCTCCGCCATCCATGGCTACGCACGATTTTGGTCAGCCCTGCCCGCCGCCCCGTTTCTGCTTTTGCGTTAGCCTTCCGGGAAGAAAAGCTCCTGCAATTTCTTCCCGGGTTCCGGCGCCCGCATAAAGGATTCACCCACCAGGAATCCGTAAATGCCCCGGCTGGTCATGGCTTCT
>CAYUNQ010000193.1:0-2551 GCA_964446185.1 uncultured Marinobacter sp.
CCTGGGTCTTGGCGTTGAACGCCTTGCAGAACTCCATGATGTTCACGCCGTGCTGGCCCAGTGCGGGACCGACCGGCGGCGACGGGTTGGCCTGACCGGCCTTAACCTGCAGCTTGATGTAAGCTGAAATTTTCTTAGCCATTTTAAGCTCCGTAACGGGTTAGACGCCCTGAGGCTCCCCGGTTTTCATACATGCCCCAGTGACGACAAAACCCCGCAACTCGGGGCTGCGGGGTTCACGGGACAGCTTGCCAGTCAGACCTTCTCGACCTGGCTGAACTCGAGCTCCACCGGAGTGGAGCGCCCGAAAATAAGAACCGCGACCTGGATCCGGCTCTTCTCGTAGTTGACCTCTTCGACCACGCCGTTGAAATCCGCGAACGGACCGTCGATGACACGAACGGTCTCGCCCGGCTCGAACAGCGTCTTGGGCTTGGGTTTGTCACCGCTGTCCGCAACACGGCGCAGAATGGCTTCCGCCTCGCGATCTGTGATCGGGGCGGGCTTGTCCGCGGTGCCACCGATGAAGCCCATCACACGCGGCGTATCCTTGACCAGGTGCCAGGTCGCCTCGTTCATCTCCATCTGGACCAGCACGTAGCCCGGAAAGAACTTGCGCTCGCTCTTGCGCTTCTGGCCATTGCGCATTTCCACCACTTCTTCGGTGGGCACGAGGATCTCGCCGAACAGGTCTTCCATGCCGGCCAGCTTGACGCGCTCGATCAGCGAGCGCATGACATGCTTTTCGTAACCCGAATAAGCATGCACAACATACCAACGCTTAGCCACGTAGCACCCTTAACCGACGATCAGAGAAACAAGCCAGCCGAGCAGGGAGTCGAGACCCCACAGCAGGAGCGCCATGACAAGAACGACCGCAACCACGATGAGGGTGGTCTGGGTGGTCTCCTGCCGAGTCGGCCAGACCACCTTGCGGATTTCCGCACGGGCTTCCTTGGCCAGAACGAGGAATGCACTACCCTTGGTCGTGCGCGTCGCGACAAAGCCAGCCACGCCCGCCAGCACCAGCAATACCAGGACCCGGTACAGCAGCGGCTCGGCAGCAAACATCTGATTACCGACGACACCGACAGCCACTAAAGCGGCAACCACCAGCCACTTGAGCAGATCAAAGCGGCCTTCTTTTGCTTCAACCTTGGTGTTCATCTGCTTGGATCCTGTTGGGGAAGGTTGCCAGACTCATCCGAGGAATCTGGCAGGCCAGGAGGGAATCGAACCCCCAACCTGCGGTTTTGGAGACCGCCGCTCTGCCAATTGAGCTACTGGCCTGGAACTCGAATCAGGCCGACAATTATGCCGACCTGAGAAAGGAAGATCAACCGATTACTCGAGGATCTTGGCAACCACGCCGGCGCCAACGGTACGGCCACCTTCGCGAATCGCGAAACGCAGGCCGTCTTCCATGGCGATCGGAGCGATCAGGGTGACGGTCATCTTGATGTTGTCACCCGGCATCACCATCTCGACGCCTTCCGGCAGCTCGCAGTTACCGGTCACGTCAGTGGTACGGAAGTAGAACTGCGGACGGTAGCCCTTGAAGAACGGGGTGTGACGACCACCTTCTTCCTTGCTCAGCACGTACACTTCGCCTTCGAACTTGGTGTGCGGCTTGATGGTGCCCGGCTTGGCCAGAACCTGGCCACGCTCGACGTCTTCACGCTTGGTGCCACGCAGCAGCACGCCAACGTTCTCACCAGCACGACCTTCGTCGAGCAGCTTGCGGAACATTTCAACGCCGGTACAAGTAGTCTTCACGGTATCTTTGATACCAACGATTTCTACTTCTTCACCAACCTTGACCACACCACGCTCTACACGGCCAGTTACTACAGTACCACGGCCAGAGATAGAGAATACGTCTTCGATCGGCATCAGGAACGCCATATCGATGGCGCGCTCCGGCTCAGGGATGTACGCATCCAGAGCTTCTACCAGCTTCTTAACAGCGGTAGTACCCATCTCGTTGTCGTCACGGCCTTCCAGCGCCATCAGCGCAGAGCCAGTGATGATCGGAGTGTCGTCGCCCGGGAAGTCGTACATGCTCAGCAGTTCACGAACTTCCATCTCGACCAGCTCAAGCAGCTCCTCGTCATCAACCATGTCCGCCTTGTTCAGGAACACAACGATGTAAGGAACACCTACCTGACGGGACAGCAGGATGTGCTCGCGAGTCTGCGGCATTGGGCCGTCAGCTGCAGAGCAAACCAGGATAGCGCCGTCCATCTGAGCCGCACCAGTGATCATGTTTTTAACATAGTCAGCGTGGCCCGGGCAGTCTACGTGAGCGTAGTGACGGATCGGGGAGTCGTACTCAACGTGGGAAGTCGAGATGGTAATACCACGTGCACGCTCTTCCGGAGCGTTATCGATCTGGTCGAACGCACTGGCAGAACCTGTACCCCAAACTTCGTGACATACACGAGTCAGAGCAGCGGTCAGAGTGGTCTTACCATGGTCAACGTGGCCAATGGTGCCCACGTTTACGTGCGGCTTGTTACGCTCAAACTTTGCCTTTGCCATGGTTTGTTAG
>CAYUNQ010000193.1:2561-4290 GCA_964446185.1 uncultured Marinobacter sp.
GTTTACTACGTTCAAATTTTTCTTTAGACACGGTTACACCTCTTCCTGTTTCTTAAGTCCTGGGGATCAACCCTTTTTAATGATCGCTTCGGCAATGTTCGAAGGAGCTTCCATATAGCGAGAGAACTCCATCGCATAAGACGCCCGACCCTGTGTTGCAGAACGCAGGTCGGTGGCGTAACCGAACATCTCCGACAACGGAACCTCGGCACGAATGACCTTACCAGCAGGATTCTCATCCATACCCTGGATCAGGCCGCGACGACGGTTAAGGTCACCAACTACATCACCCATGTAGTCTTCCGGCGTAACCACTTCAACCTTCATGATCGGCTCAAGAAGGGCTGGGTTAGCCTCAAGCGCACCTTTTTTCAACGCCATGGAGCCGGCGATTTTGAACGCCATTTCGTTGGAGTCAACATCGTGGTAAGAACCATCGTACAGAATGGCCTTGATACCCAGCAGCGGATAGCCGGCGATACAGCCGTTCTGCATCTGCTCCTCGATACCTGCCTGAACTGCCGGGATGTATTCCTTCGGAACCACACCACCCACAACGGCGTTCTCGAACACGAAGTTTTCTTCAGCATCCAGCGGCAGCGGCTCGAACTTCACCTTAACGTGACCATACTGACCACGACCACCAGACTGACGAACAAACTTGCCTTCAACGTCTACCGGCTTGCGGATGCACTCACGGTAGGCAACCTGCGGCTTACCGATGTTGGCCTCAACCTTGAACTCGCGGCGCATACGATCAACCAGGATGTCCAGGTGCAGCTCACCCATACCAGAGATGATGGTCTGACCGGACTCTTCGTCTGTGCGCACACGGAAGGAAGGATCTTCCTGAGCCAGCTTGCCCAGAGCCACACCCATTTTCTCCTGGTCGGCCTTGGACTTAGGCTCTACAGCCACAGAGATAACCGGCTCCGGGAAGTCCATACGCTCGAGAACAATCTTATGATTCTCGTCACACAGGGTGTCACCGGTTGTTACGTTCTTCAGACCGATCGCGGCAGCAATATCACCGGCGAGAACCTCTTTGATCTCTTCCCGATCGTTGGCGTGCATCTGAACCATACGGCCCACACGCTCTCTCTTGCCTTTGACCGAGTTGAATACCGCGTTGCCGGACTCGAGCTTACCGGAGTAAACCCGGAAGAAGGTCAGGGTACCAACGAACGGGTCGGTGGCGATCTTGAACGCCAGAGCGGCGAACGGTGCATCGTCGTCAACCGGACGGGTTTCTTCAGTTCCTTCGTCGTCCACTTCACCGCGGATGGCTTTTACTTCATCCGGAGCTGGCAGATATTCGACAACCGCATCCAGAACAGCAGGTACGCCCTTGTTCTTGAACGCAGAGCCACAACAGGCCAGTACGATTTCGTTCGACAGGGTACGGGCACGCAAGCCCGCCTTGATCTCTTCAACGGTCAGTTCACCGCCCTCAAGATACTTGTCCATGAACTCTTCGTTGGCTTCGGCAGCCGCTTCAACCAGCGCTTCACGATACTTGGCAACCTCGTCGACCATATCCGCAGGCACTTCGCCTTCCTGGTAGGTCATACCCAGGTCGTCGTCGTTCCAGTAGATCGCCTTGTTGCGAAGCAGGTCAACAACACCGGCAAACTGATCTTCGGCACCAATTGGCAGCTGAAGCGCAACCGGGGTAGCGCCCAGGCGGTCCTTGATCTGTCGGACCACCCGCATGAAGTCGGCTCCGGTG
>CAYUNQ010000194.1:0-4266 GCA_964446185.1 uncultured Marinobacter sp.
CACCACAAAATGATTCTTGAGGGTAACCGGAGTAAGACCCCGCTCCAGGTCTTCCATCTTGGCAATCAGCCAGCGGGTAAGAATGGCCACCAGGGTACCCATGAACACCACATAGCCGAGCACGGTCAACAAAGTGGAGACAACCCGCTGCCAGGTGCCAACGTCGTCCCCCAGATACCCCGGGTCGGTCAACCGCAGGAACGCCCACCACACGGCCGCGCCGGGGTCGTCAAACTCGCCACCCTGGGGCACCACCAGCAGGCCACCGATCAGCGAAATCAAGCCGATAAAAAAGCCCACCACCAGCAACTGAAAACCGGCCCCCTTGACCAGCTGGCGCTCTACAATGAATTTGACACGATCAACAATCCGGAACGGCAGCATACAACCCCTGACTTTGCGAAGCTTTTGTGTTGCTCCTAGGATAGAACAAAGCTCCCACATAAGGCGCCCCGGGGGCAATTTGCAACTGCATTGGCCGATGTAACCAGTTATAGCATCAGTGGCCGGCCACTCCGGCCAGCAACCGCAGTCAGGGCCGCGTCCAGGCTGGGGTAAAAGCTGCTAACGCCGGGTTCCGGTTGCAGGCCGGCCCGGGCCAGTGTTCGCAAGGGCTGGAACTGCAAGTCAGCAATCACCACCTCGGTGCCATTATGGCGGCAGCTGGCCAGAAGCTTGTTGAGCGCGGCCAGACCACCGGCATCCAGCACCGTGACCCCATCCATGTACAGGACAAACCCGCGAGCTTCCCGGGACAACTCTGCCAGTTCACCAAACACCCGGTCTGCCGCGGCAAAGAACAGCGGGCCGTTGATCTTGAACACCCGCCAGCCCTGGGGCAAGCCGGCTGGCGCAATCCGCTTGCTCTCCGTGATGTCGGTAACCTTGGTCATCTGCGCCATTTCACGCATGAACAGCACTGCCGCCAGCAGAACCCCGGTGGTGATAGCAATCACCATATCCAGCGCTACGGTCAGGCCAAAGCAGGTCAGGAACACCAGCACATCACTGCGCGGCGCGGTTTTCAGAAGGTGCACAGCCTTGGGAGCCTCGCTCATGTTCCAGGCCACCATAATCAACAAGGCCGCCATCGCAGGCATCGGCAAATAAGCGAGCACCCCCGCCAAAGACACCAGTGCCAGTAACACTACAAGCGCGTGGATCATGGCAGACACCGGCGATTCTGCGCCTGCCCGGTAGTTTGCCGCAGAGCGGGCAATGGCAGCGGTGGCGGTAATGCCCCCGAAGAAGGGCACCACGATGTTACCGATGCCCTGCCCCATCAATTCACTGTTGGCGCTGTGGCGTTTGCCAGTCATGCCATCCAGCACCACGGCGCACAACAGCGATTCAATGGCACCCAGCATGGCGATGGCAAAGGCCGCCGGCAACAGCTCCCGAACCAGGCTCCAGGACAGGCCCACCGGCTCGCCCTGGGCGTTCAGTTGCTGCCAGGGCCAGGCAAACTCGGGCAGGAATGGCGGGATACCGGCACCGATGCTGCCATCCGGCAGCAGGTAGCTGAACCGGGAGCCAATGGTATCTATGGCGGCGCCATTGGCATTCAGCCAGAGCGCCAGCAGGCTGCCGATAATAACCGCCGGCAAGTGCGGTGGTACCGGAGTTTTCAGGCGGGGCCACAGCAACATCACCACCAGAGTAACTACCGCAACCAGCATACTCATACTGTCCAGCGCCGGCATCTGCTGGGCCAGCACCGCCAGTTTGTCCCAATAGTGCTCCGGCATGGTCTCGACCGTCAGGCCGAAGAAATCTTTCACCTGGAGGGTGGCAATCACCACGGCAATACCACCGGTGAAGCCCAGGGTTACGGATTCCGGGATATACTCAATAAAGCGACCCAGGCGCATTAACGCCATGATCACCAGCAGCACCCCGGACATCAGGGTGGCCAGCAACAAGCCACCCAGACCGTAGCTCTGGGCGATCGGATAGAGGATAACCACGAAGGCGGCCGTCGGGCCGGAAATACTGAACCGGCTGCCACCGAATACAGCAATCACAAAACCGGCAATAAAGGCGGTGTACAGGCCATACTGGGGCGCAACACCGCTGGCGATGGCCAGGGCCATTGCCAGCGGAATGGCGATGATGCCGACGGTAATGCCGGCCATCAGGTCCTTCAGGAAGCGGCCGCCGGTATAGCGCTCATCCACGCAGGCCTCACGAACCGCATGGGCGAATCTCAGGGAAAAAAGGTGAGCGCGGTGAGACATGAGGCAGCTCCTGGTTGCGAAGAACACCACTCCATTATATGCTCATATAAATTACATTCAATGTTAACCTGATTAACATAGCATGAGCGTTGATACCTATGGCCAAGGAAAACCGGACCGCCCGCCTCACCCTGCTGATTGACCCGGAAAAAAAATCAGCCTTCGAGGAACTCTGCAAGCTGGAGGATGTCACTCCCTCCCAGAAAGTCCGCCAGTTTATCCGTGAATATGTGGAACAACGGCTGGGGGCCGACTGGCGCGAACATCGCGCCAACCAACCGGACTGAGCACACCAGAATGCCCCTGAACCGAATACTATGCACAGCCGCAGCCGCCACGGCCCTGGCCTTCAGTGCAGGCTGCACAACCCTGCACAGTCCGCCAGAAGCGGCCAATCCAACCGCGCCGGCCAGCCTTTACGACAGCACGCTGATTGCCAGCCACGCGGCACAGGCCATCACCCTGGCGCAGCTTGGCCAGGAGCTGGCCGGCGCCGATGTGGTGATCATTGGCGAATACCACGGCCACCAGGCCTCGCACCTGCTGCAGTCCCGGGTGCAGCAGCAACTGCATTCCCGGAACCCAAGGCAGGTGCTGACCATGGAGCAGTTCAACCTGGACCACCAGGCCGCCCTGGACGCTTACCTTGCCGGCGAATCCGGTGAGCAGGAGCTGATTGAAGACGCCAACGCCTGGGATAATTATCAGGCGTCCTATCGCCCCCTGGTGGAACTCGCACGGGATCATGGCCTGCCGGTCATTGCCGCCAACGCCCCGGCAGACACGGTTCGTTGCGTCGGCCAGGTCGGCCCGGCATATCTGGCACAGCTGCCTGAAGCCGAACGCCAGGCCCTGCCAGCCGAGCCATTCCTGGACACCCCGGCGTATCGGGAAAAGTTCAATAACGCTATCAGCCGAAGCCATGGTCAGGGCGATCCGGGCACCGCCGAACGCATGGAAAAGATCTATCAGGCCCAGCTACTGCGCGACAACACCATGGCCACGCAGATCCTTAACGCCCGGGAACGCTTTCCGGGATATCAGATCCTGCACCTGACCGGCAATTTTCACAGCGAGCAGGGGCTGGGCACGGTCGCCCTCCTGAAACAGCGGGCGCCAGAGCTTTCCATACAGGTACTGAGCCCGGTATTCTGGCTCAGGGCGCAAACCGAAGCGCCACTGGCAGATAACCTGGACAAGGGCGACTACCTGTACCTGATCCGGCCATTGCCACCGGAATACCGCAACGAAGACCGCCAGCGCAAAGCCATGCAAGAGCGCTTCAGCAAGCGCCCGGATGTCCGCTGCGAAGCTAACTGACTCATTTCACTGACCAAGGGACGAATTCATGAAAGTAGTTGTCGCCATCATTCTGGGCCTTAGCCTTGTACTTTCCGCCTCGTTACTGAAGGACGGCCTGACCGGCCTGAAAACCGGGGACCGCTACGTTACGGTGAAGGGTGTCGCCGAACGGGAAGTCCAGGCCGACCTTGCGCTCTGGCCAATCCGTTTTGTCGCCACCGGCAGCACGCTGGACGAAGCCCAGAACAAAACCCGCAGCAGTCGCGAAGCCATCATGGCCTTTCTGAAACTGCAGGCGATTGAGGAGTCGTCGGTTGAACTGCAGCGGCTGGATGTTACCGATACTCGCGCCAATCCATACTCCGGCAACAACAACGAGCAGCAGTACATCATCAACCAGACCCTGATGGTGCGCAGCACCGACATCGACCGCATCCGCCAGGCGGCCCAGAATGTCAGTGAACTGGTGGACTCCGGTGTTCTGCTGTCGTCAGATTACGGCCCCGGTGGCCCCACCTACCTGTTCAGTGGCCTGAACGACATCAAGCCACAAATGATTGCAGAAGCCACCGCCGCCGCCCGGGAATCTGCGCAGCAATTTGCCCGGGATGCCGATGCCGAACTGGGTGGTCTGCGCCGGGCCAATCAGGGTGTATTCCAGATTCTCGCCCGGGACCAGGCTCCCGGCGTGTCTGAAGAGCAACAGCCGGTAAAAACCGTGCGGGTT
>CAYUNQ010000195.1:0-4253 GCA_964446185.1 uncultured Marinobacter sp.
ACAAGCTCGATTCCCGTGGTGGTCATATCTGGCGTGAATTCTGGAGTCGAATTAATCCCTTGCCAGTGGATTCGCCGGTTCAGTGGCTGGTTCCCTTTAACCCGGCCGATCCCGTCAATACGCCGCGAATGTTTAACCCGGCGGATCCGTTGGTGATTCTGGCTTTTGTGTCGGCAGTTCAGGCAATACAGGATGCCGGTGTGGCCTTCGACGCAAGGCTTGAGGATATCCAGTATTCAGGTGTTCATGGAGACAGCCGGATTCCGGTATTCGGTGGTGAGAGCTTTGAGGGAGCCTTCACCATCGCCTCGACCGGTGGAAGCGGGCTTGCGGAGAATGGCGGTTATCCGGTTCTGTTCGGCAACAGCTACATCCAGACCGTAACCTGGGACGACGACGGCAACCCCGTTGCCGAAGGCTTCGTGACCTACTCCCAATCCACCGATCCTGCCTCGCCCTATTATCGCGATATGACGGAAGCCTACTCCAACAAAAAATGGATTCGTTTCCCCTACACGGAGCAGGAGATTCGACAGGATCCCGCGCGCGAGGTGATCAGGTTGACCAGGCCGGCGACGCCGTGACGAGAGTTGTCATCCGGTGAAAGAAAAATCCCCCGGTAGCGGAATCTGCCGGGGGATTTTTTGATGGGTTACGGTAATCTTGGTTAAAGGTTGTCCTTTTCAATGCCCTGTCTTACCCGAACAATATCCGCCATCACAGACAGGGCAATCTCCGCCGGTGTCTTGCTGCCGATATTCAGGCCGATGGGCATGCGGATTCGTTCAATCTGCTGCTGGTTCAGCCCGCCAATGCGCAGCAGGCGCTCCCGGCGTTTTTCCGAGGTGCGCAGGGAGCCCATTACGCCGATGTAGAAAGCGTCGGTTTTCACCGCTTCCATGAGGGCAGTGTCATCAATTTTTGGATCGTGGGTGAGGGCGACCACCGCGGTTGCGCCATGGCAGCCCTCACGGGCAATCCACACCGAGGGTAGTTCCTGGCGCAGGGTAACGCCGGGTACATTGAAGTCGCACACTTCTTCCTGGCGCGGGTCGCATACGATAACCTCGAAACCCAGGCTGTGAGCAAAGCTGGCGCAGGCAGTGGCTACCGGCGACAAGCCGGCAATGAGTAACCGGGATACCGGCCCCACCCGCAGTTTCAGGGTGGCGGTTGTTTCGTCTTCCATCACTTTCTGGCCGGTTTCCCGGTCTGGCTCGACACTGGCTTCACCGGTTGTCAGGCAAACCTTTCGGGCCACATGGCCCTGGCCGCTCAAGGCCGCCCGGAGTGCCAGGAAGTGCTCCCGGGTGCTGGCGGAGGCGGGCCAGTGTTCAATCAGCACATCCAGTACACCGCCGCAGGGCAGGCTGACTCTGGGGTTGTCCAGGCCATCGGCAGCGCCGTAGCGGATGCGGTTGATGCGGCCCTGAAATTCGCCTTCCTGCAGGCGTTCGAGAAAGTCCTCTTCCACACAGCCGCCTGACAACGATCCGCAATGATCGCCACTGGCCTGTGCCACCAGCCAGGAGCCCGGTGCCCGGGGGGAGGAGCCGAAGGTACTGAGTACCGTACACAGCCAGAAATCCTGACCGCCATCGCACCAGCTGATGGCCCGGTCAACTACCTGAATATCCAGTGGCTGCATTTGCGCCTCCTGTAAAGATGATTCGGCCCCATTGATACCGCAATGCCAGGCGCTTGCCAATTGCAGCCGGGCCGCAGAGCAGGGCTATCTGTGTCAATGAGTCAGTGTCTGGCGGTGTGCCGGTAATCGCTGGGAGATTTACCCATTACCTTCTTGAACAGCCGGGAGAAGTAATAGGCGTCGTCGTAGCCCAGTTGCCGGCTGATGTCGGCGAAGGTCTGGCTGGTAGTGTCCAGCAGCTCGCAGGCCCGCTCCACCTTCAGGTGCAGAAAGTGCTGGATGGGTGAGGTGCCGGTCTGCTCCCGGTAGCGGGTGGCGAAGTGGGCCGGTGACAGCCCGCTGAGTTCGGCCAGTTGCTGCAAGGTCAGCCGCTCTTCCAGATGTTCCCGCATGAAGTTGTGAAGCGTGTCCAGCTCGGCCTGCCGGGCCTGGCTGGTTTCGTCCACGTTCATGGGAACAGCGCTCAGCAGCTGGCGCAGACGATTGCTGGCGTGGATCAGCCCGCGGGTGCGGAAGCCGGTCTGGCGTACCGACAGCAGGCCGTTGAAGTCCACCAGCAAACGGGGCTGGCGCCCCAGGTGCAGGATGCGGGTGTTGTCATCAAACCCCATGTAGCCGCCAAACTCCGCTGCCAGCGGGCCGGTGTAATGTACCCAGTGAATGGTCCATGGGTTGTCCGGGTCTGCCGTGTACCGGTGGCTGGCGCCGGCCGGCAGCAGTAACAGGTCGCCGGCGGTCACCGTATAGGGCTCGCCTGCAACGTTCAGAAAAGCTTTGCCATCGGTGCAATAGATCAAAAGATTGTCACGATGGTGTTCCCGGTGCATGTGATGGCCCGCCGCCCGCCGGTAATGGCCGAAGGCCAGCGGGTACAGCTCCCGGGTCAGTGGATGGTGCGCCAGTTGGCGGACGATGGGCTCCGGAACCACATAGCGAACGCTGTCTGCAGGAACAGGCCACTGGGAGGTTTGTGCGGATGACTTGGTGCTTTGATGACTGGTCATCGAAAAATAATCCATCATGGGCGAAACTTAGTCAATCATCAGGCGGCAAGGAGCGTGCTAGTCTTTTGGAAAATCATCGCCAGGTCCGTTGCGTTATTCAGCGGGCCACGGCTCTCCCGGACAACAACAAACAGGGACCAACCTCATGAAAAAAGTACCTCAGTTTATTGCCGGTGAATTTGTTCAGAGCCAGAGCCAGAACTGGATCGACGTCACCAACCCGGCCACCAACGAAGTCATCGCCCAGGTGCCCTGCGCCACGGCGGACGAAATGCGCAAGGCCATCGACAACGCCGGCGAAGTGTTCAAGAGCTGGAAGGAAACGCCGGTATCCGAGCGGGCCCGGGTCATGCTGCGTTACCAGGCACTGCTGAAAGAGCACCACGACGAGATTGCCGAAATCCTGTCCCAGGAAACCGGCAAGACCTTTGACGACGCCAAGGGCGATGTCTGGCGCGGTATCGAAGTGGTAGAGCATGCCGCCAACGTGGCGTCCATGATGATGGGCGAGACCGTTGAAAACGTCGCGCGGGAAGTGGACACCCACTCCTGGATCCAGCCCCTTGGCGTGTGCGCCGGCATTACCCCGTTTAACTTCCCGGCCATGATTCCCCTGTGGATGTTCCCCATGGCCATCGCCTGCGGTAACACCTTTGTACTAAAGCCGTCCGAGCAGGACCCGCTGACCCCGATGCGCCTGGCGGAACTGTTCGAAGAAGCCGGTGCGCCCAAGGGCGTTCTGCAGGTGGTACACGGTGCCAAGGAGCAGGTGGATACCCTTCTGAACGATCCGGCCATCAAGGCCATTTCCTTTGTCGGTTCGGTACCGGTTGGCCGTTACATCTACGAAACCGGCACCCGCAACATGAAGCGTGTGCAGAGCTTCGCCGGCGCCAAGAACCATATGGTGATCATGCCGGATGCCGACAAGCAGCAGGTGATCAATGCCCTGGTGGGTGCCTCTGTGGGTGCCGCCGGTCAGCGTTGCATGGCGATCTCCGTGGCGGTGTTTGTCGGCGCTGCGCAAGAGTGGATTCCGGAACTCAAGGAAGCCATGGCGAAGGTACGCCCGGGTGCCTGGAACGACTCCGGTGCCAGCTATGGCCCGGTTATCAGCGGTAAGGCCAAGGAGCGTATCGAAGCCCTGATTGCCACTGGTGAGGCCCAGGGTGCGAAACTGATGCTGGACGGTCGGGGCTGTACCGTGGATGGACTGCCGGACGGTAACTGGGTAGGGCCCACCCTGTTCAGCGAAGTCACGCCGGAAATGGATATCTATAAAGAAGAAATCTTCGGCCCGGTGCTCACCTGCATGAACGCGAACGACCTTGGCGAAGCCATCGAGCTGATCAACAACAGCCCCTACGGCAACGGCACCTCCATCTTCACCAACCACGGTGGTGCAGCCCGCCGCTTCCAGCACGAGATCGATGTGGGCCAGGTGGGAGTGAACATTCCCATTCCGGTGCCCCTGCCGTTCTTCTCTTTCACCGGCTGGAAGGGTTCTTTCTACGGTGACCAGCACGCTTACGGCAAGCAGGCAGTACGTTTCTACACCGAAACCAAGACCGTCACCTCCCGCTGGTTTAACAGTGAAGCGA
>CAYUNQ010000196.1:0-4194 GCA_964446185.1 uncultured Marinobacter sp.
GGCCAGGGTAATGTAATCCTCGGCATGGGCGCTGAGTGCCAGGCCCATGGCCGTCACACCGGCAAGTACCAGCTTCAGGGTTTTTTTCATTTTGTTTTCTCCGTTTGTGGGTAAGGGCATCTTTTTTCGGAACAACTATTCGACCAGTTCGCCGGCCACAAATGCCTGAGCCTGTGGGGAAACGGGCTGGTTGAAAAAGGTTTCGGCAGGGGTATGCTCGCGCAGCTTTCCGCCCGATAAAAACAACACATCGCCGGCAAGGCGCCGGGCCTGGTGGATATCGTGGGTGGTCATCACGATGCGGGTTCCCCGCTGGTGAAAATCATGGACGGCGGTCTCTACCGCCTTGATGGCTGCCGGATCAAGCGCAGAAGTGGGTTCATCCAGAAACAGAACCTGGGGTGAAAGTGCCCAGGCCCGGGCCAGCGTCAGGCGCTGCTGCTGGCCGCCGGAAAGCAACCGGGCCGGTGTCTTTGCGCAGGCAGCCAGGCCAAAGCGTTCGAGGGCGCCAAGCGCGAGCTTGCCGCGTTCCCGCCGGGGAACATTATTCACGGCCAGTGCGTGGATGAGGTTTGCCACCGCGGAGCGGCGCAACAGCACCGGTTGCTGGAAGACCATGGCCTGGCGCGGGGGTGCCCCGCCGGACCACGAGACCTTCCCCTGACTGGGCGAAAGCAATCCGTGGGCCAATCGCAGGAGCAGGCTTTTTCCGGCTCCGTTAGGCCCCATCACCAGGGTGGGGCCAATGCCGTCCAGGGTGAAGGAACAGGGCCCCAGCAGCACCTTGTCTTCATGGCTGAAGGTCACGCCCTCAAACCGCAGTGCCGGCGGAGGAGCAATGGTTGAGGAAACCCGGTGTGAGGCGCTCAATGAGGTCATCCTGTCCGCCTCCTGGTCAGTTCACCGACCATGTAGGCGCCGGCGTTAATCAGCATCACCAGCGTCAGCAGCACAATGCCAAGCCCAAGTGCCAGCGGCAGGTTGCCCTTGCCGGTTTCCAGTACGATAGCGGTGGTCATTACCCGGGTAACCCCATCAATGTTGCCGCCCACCATCATTACCGCGCCGACTTCCGCACTGGCCCGGCCAAAGCCGGCCAGCAGGACGGTTAGCAGGGCAAACCGGGCATCCCACAATAACGTGGGCATCATGCGTGCCCGTGACATGCCCAGAGAAACAAACTGCTCCCGGTATTCGCCCAGCATCTCTTCGACCTTCTGGCGCGAAAGGGCGGCCAGGATGGGTAACACCAGCACTACCTGGGCAATGACCATGGCCCCCGGCGTAAACAGAAACCCCAGTTCGCCCAGCGGGCCGGCGCGGGAAAGCAGTAAATAAACCATCAGCCCTGCAACCACCGGTGGTAACCCCATCAGGGCGTTGAGCATGACAATGACCCCGCCCCGCCCGGGGAAGCGCCAAAGCGCGACCGCTGCGCCAAGGGGAAAGCCCAGCACAGCGGCGATCAGGACTGCCAGTAGCGACACCTGTAGCGACAGCATCACAATCTGGAACAGCGCTGCATCCAGGTTGACCAGTAGCGAGAGTGCTACATAGAACGCATTGTTTTCCAAAGCTGCGTCTCCTTATTATTTGAGCATCGTGGCGTTTCTAACTACGCTTTGCACAGCCTGATGAAATATATGCAGTCAAAAACAGCAGTATGCTTTGCCGGACAGCAGGAGAAAGCAATGTCCCTTCCCACCTACCTCACCACCGCAGAGGCGGCCGAGTATCTGCGCCTGAAGGAGCGCAAAATCTACGACCTGGTCAGTCAGGGCGTTATTCCCTGTGTGCGGGTGACCGGAAAGCTGCTGTTTCCGCGCCAGCGTATTGATCTGTGGTTAATGAACCACCTGGAAGGGGACGACGCTGTCAGCGCGCCCACGCCGCCGGTTCTGGCCGGTAGCCAGGATCCGCTGCTGGAGTGGGCCGTGAAGGAAAGCGGAGCGGAACTGGCGTTGTTGTGCCAGGGCAGTGGTGATGGTGTGCAGCGGTTGATTAACGGGCGGGCGCTGCTTGCCGGTATGCATATCTGGCATGCCGAAAGCCAGCGGTACAACGACCCGGCTACACTGGGGCTGGGCGGGATGCGTGACCTGGTGCTGATCCGGTGGGCGAAACGCCAGCAGGGCCTTCTCCTGGCTGCCGATAATCCCCATAAACTTGCACGGTTGGAAGATATCGCCCGCCCCGGTATTCGGGTTGCCCACCGCCAGCCCGATGCCGGTGTCAGCCATTTGTTGCAGAGCCTGCTTGCCCGCCATCGAATCGATGCAGAGCAACTCGGCTGGGCCTCGCACCCGTCACTCAGTGAGGATGATCTTGCGTTAGCCATCCGGCAGGGTGAGGCGGATATCGGCATTGGCATTGAAGCGGCGGCACGCCGGCAGGGGCTGGCGTTTATTCCGCTGCAACAGGAACATTTCGACCTGGCCATGCGCCGTCGCCACTATTTTGAGCCGGCCATGCAGCAGCTGCTGGCCTTTGCCGGCAGTGAGCGTTTTGCCCAACGGGCCGATGCACTGGGTGGCTATGATATCCGTGAATTGGGGCGAGTGGTTTATAACGCCTGACGAGTTGCCAGGTTAGAGAGACGGGTGAAACAGGAGCCAGCATGCTTACAACCCGAAAAGAATGGGTAAGAGAGGTCAGTGGCGCGCTGGGCGATATCGGCACGCTGTTGCCCCTGAGCCTTGGCGCGATTGCGGTTGCCGGGCTTGCGCCGGTGCCTGTGCTGCTGGGGTTTGCGGTGTTTTACATTGCGACCGGGTTATATTATCGCCTGCCGATCCCGGTACAGCCGATGAAAGCGGTTGCCGCATTACTGCTGACCACCCAGGTAAGCCACGAAAGCCTGGTGGCCAGTGGTATTCTGATCGGTGCCATCATGTTGCTGTTAGGAGTGAGCGGATGGATCAACCGGGTGGCTCGGCTGGTTCCGGGATCGATACTGAGCGGCCTTCAGTTGGGGCTGGGGCTCTTGCTGGCTGGCATGAGCCTGGGTTTGATGGCGACGTCCTGGCTGGCGGGTCTGGCCACGTTGCTGGTGCTGGTCTTTATTCTGTGGCGGTTACCTGCCTGGCCGGCAACGCTGATCGGGTTGGCGGTGTCTTTGGCCGTTGGCGCAGTAACAGGGGCGCCGGGGCTTTCGCTGGCGATGCCGGATTCAGTTGCATTCCACTGGCCCGAACTGCCGGGCCTGAGTGACTGGCAGCAAGGGTTTTCGGTATTGGCGCTGCCACAGTTAGCCCTGACATTAACCAACGCCATCCTGCTAACAGCCTTATTGGCGGGAGACTATTTCGGAGAACAGGCTCATCGGGCTTCGCCGGCGCGCCTGTCGTTAAGCACCGGCCTGGCCAACCTCTGCCTGGTGCCCTTCGGTGCCTTGCCTATGTGCCACGGAGCCGGGGGGCTGGCGGCGCACTATCGCTTCGGTGCCAGAACCGGTGTGGCACCCGTCTTGCTGGGAGCAGGGCTGTTGCTGGTGACTTTGATGCCGGGAGGGCTTTCGGTGATTGCGGCCATTCCCGCGGCAGGTCTGGGAGCCCTGCTGTTGGTTGCTGCTGTAGAGCTGGCGTCGTCGAAACGTCTGTGGACAGCCAGGCCGTCATGCTGGCCCGTGATAGGCGTAACCGCGCTGGTGACCGTATGGGCTGACCCGGTGTTCGGGCTTCTTGCGGGGATGATCGCGGAAGTGCTTCGGGCGGCCTGGGTGCGCCGGCAAAAGATTGCCTAGCGTACTGGCCGCCCGCTGCACAGGACACACCGGGAGGCTACTCGGATGTGCCCAGGATAATTAGTGGCTGGTAGATACCCGAGCCGTCATGCCATGAAAACGCTCTTTAATGTTTTTTACCAGTTGGCTGAACTGCTCTTTGATGTACTGGTTGCGGTATTCGGTCGCCAGGGCGATATAGTGGTCGACTTCTGCCTGGGTAACGATGTTGCTGTCTTGCTGATTCATAATGGTGCCTCCTGAGGGTAACTGGCAATTTGTATGGTGCTTATGCTACGAGCTTCCAGGCCGATCAAAAAGCGATAAATTCTAAGCCCAATGCTGAGAAAAATTCATGATAAGGGTTTGCCCCTATGCGTCGACTTCCCCCTTTAAATGCCCTGAAAATGTTCGAGGCATCAGCAAGAAACCTAAGTTTTTCAGGGGCTTCGGAGGAATTGTTCGTTACCCCT
>CAYUNQ010000197.1:0-3000 GCA_964446185.1 uncultured Marinobacter sp.
GGCCGAGTCCATGGTTACCCTGGTGTTCAATCAGGGCGCGGAAGCACTGGATGCTACGCCCAAAGAGCGGGAAGAGCTGAAGGCCAAGCTGAAGACGGAGCTTCGGATGATTCTGGTAGGTTCCCAGACCCTGGCGCAGTGGCAGCAGGGCCGGGAGTAATCCGGACAGCACTCAGGCCAGTTGCTGAAGCAGCGGCTTGAGTTTTTCCTTGATCTGTTCCAGTTCGCCGTCTTCATAGGGAACCGGCGGCTGCTTGCCCCATACCGGGCCCGGCCAGGCCGGGTCGCCTTTAAAGCGTACGATGTGGTGCAGGTGAAGCTGCGGCACCATGTTGCCCAGCGCCGCCACGTTCATCTTGTCGCCACCGAAGATCTCCATCATGCCCTGGCTCAGGGCCGACGACTCTTCCAGCAACCGTTGCTGTTGCTCTTTGCCGAGCTGGTAGATCTCCCGGATATCCGGCTCCGCCGGCACCAGGATAATCCAGGGCCAGGTGCCGTCATTCATCAACAGGATTTCACACAAGCGGCTGCGCCCCAGGTTATGGGTGTCGGCCGCCAGGCGCTCATGGAGCTGGAACATCACCTGCCCTCCCCGGCTCAGACCGCCGAATGGAATTGGTTACGGCCGCGGCCGATGGCGTAGTAGATCAAACCATAGCGCTCAAGCATTTCCGGCTCGTACAGGTTACGACCATCAAAAACCACCGGATGCTTCAGGCTGTTGGACACCACGTCGAAATCCGGGGAGCGGAATTCTTTCCACTCGGTGCAGATCGCGAGAGCATCGGCGCCCTTGAGGGCCTGTTCCTTGGTACCACACAGGGTCAGGCCATCCTGATCACCGTAGATACGCTGGGTTTCTTCCATGGCTTCCGGATCAAAAGCCTGCACGGTGGCCCCGGCTTTCCAGAGGTCTTCCATCAGGGTGCGGGCCGAGGCTTCACGCATGTCGTCGGTGTTCGGCTTGAAGGCCAGTCCCCACAAAGCGATGACCTTGCCCTGTAGATCCCCTTGGAAGTAATGGCTGATCTTGTCGAACAGCACGTGCTTCTGGGCGTAGTTGACCGCCTCGACTGCATTCAGCAGTTTCGCGTCGTAATCGCAGGCGCGGGCGGTGCGGGCCAGGGCCTGCACGTCTTTCGGGAAGCAGGAGCCGCCGTAGCCGCAGCCCGGGTAGATAAAGTGGTAGCCGATGCGCGGGTCGGAGCCGATACCCCGGCGCACTTCCTCGATATCCGCGCCCAGGCGCTCGGCCAGGTTGGCCACTTCGTTCATAAAGCTGATTTTGGTGGCCAGCATGGCGTTGGCGGCGTACTTGGTCAGCTCTGCTGAACGGATGTCCATAAAGATCATCCGGTCGTGGCTACGGTTGAACGGGTAGTACACTTCGCGCAGCAGGTCAGCGGCCTGTTCGCTGTCGGTACCGATCACAATACGATCCGGCTTCATGAAGTCGTTGATGGCCGCCCCTTCTTTCAGGAATTCCGGGTTGGAAACCACATCGAAATCCAGCTCCAGGCCGCGCTGGTCGAGCTGGGCACGAACTGCGGCTTTCACCTTGTCGCCAGTGCCGACCGGCACGGTGGATTTGTCCACCACCACCTTGTAATCATCCATGTACTGGCCGATGGACTTGGCCACGGCCAGCACGTATTGCAGGTCGGCAGAGCCGTCTTCATCCGGTGGGGTGCCGACTGCGATAAACTGCAGGGTGCCGTGCTTGACGGCTTCCTCGGTATCGGTGGTAAAAGACAGGCGGCCGGCTTCAACCGTGTGCTTGACGATGTTATCCAGGCCCGGCTCATAGATGGGAATCTGGCCGTTCTTCAGCTTCTCAATCTTGGCCTGGTCGACATCCATGCACAGCACGTGGTGCCCCACATCTGCCAGGCAGGCACCCGTCACCAAGCCAACATAACCGGTTCCAAAAATCGTGATTTTCATGCAACTGTTCCTGAATTTCGTTGAAAAGTGCGTCAATCAGCGGCTTTTTTCTGCAGCCAGATTTTTTCCCAGGCCAGCGCGGTGCGCACGATGGTATTAAGGTCATCGTAATCCGGCTGCCAGCCCAGAACGTCTTTGATTCGCGTGTTGTCGGCCATCAACGCCGCCGGGTCGCCGGCGCGACGGCCGGTTTCGGTCACCGGAAAGTCGACACCGGATTCCGCTTTCACCACGTCGATCACTTCCCGCACGGTAAAGCCGCGGCCGTAACCGCAATTCAGCACCTGCGACTCCCCGCCCCCGGCCATGTAATTCAGCGCCATCACATGGGCCTTGGCCAGGTCTTCCACGTGGATGTAGTCGCGGATACAGGTGCCGTCGCGGGTCTCATAATCGGTGCCGAACACGCTCATACCCTCGCGCTGGCCGGTTACGCACTCGCTGGCGACCTTGATCAGGTGGGTCGCTTCCGGCGTTGCCTGGCCCAGAAGTCCGTCAGGGTTGGCGCCGGCCACGTTGAAATAGCGCAGAATCACATAGTTCAGGCTGCTGGCTGCGGCCAGGTCCATCATCATGCGCTCGCTCATCATCTTCGAAGCGCCGTAGGGATTGATGGGCGCCAGCGGGAGGTCTTCGGTCAGTACCGTTTCTTCCGGCATGCCATACACGGCAGCCGTAGAGGAGAACACCATGTAGGGCACCTGGTGGCTTTCCACCGCTTTAAGCAGGTTCAAGGTGTTGCGGGTGTTGTTGCTGTAGTACTTCAGCGGATTACTGACCGACTCCGGCACCACAATGTTGGCGGCAAAATGCAGTACGGCCTCGAACTTGTGCCGGGCGAAAACGGCTTCAATGGCTTGCTCGTCGGCAAGGTCGCCCACCACCAGTTCACCGGCGGTGACCGCCCAGCGATAGCCGGTGGAAAGATTGTCGAAAACCACAATGTCGTGACCGGCTGCTGCCAGCTGCCGGACCACATGGCTGCCGATATAACCGGCACCGCCGGTAACAAGTACTTTCACGCAGAGTTACTCCTTCCCTGAATTCTGTTTA
>CAYUNQ010000197.1:3010-4185 GCA_964446185.1 uncultured Marinobacter sp.
CGCCGGCTGAAAAAATCACTGATAACCTGGCCGCATTCGTCTTCCAGAACACCGCCTTCTGCCTCTACTTGCCAGTTAAGATGGGCCTCGTCCAGCGTACACCGGGCAGATACTACCGCACCCGCTTTGGGCTCACGGGCACCATAAACAAGGCGGCTGATTCGGCTGTGCACAATGGCGCCCACACACATGGTGCAAGGCTCAAGGGTGACGTATAAGGTTGCCCCGGTCAGCCGGTAGTTCCCTACCCTGGCGGAGGCATCCCGCAAGGCCCGAATCTCCGCGTGGGCTGTGGGATCACAACCCGTAATGGGCGCATTGTAACCCACGCCCAGCTCCTTACCATCACGGACAACAATCGCGCCAACGGGCACTTCGCCTATCGAGGCCGCCCGCTCCGCCAGCATCAGTGCACGAGCCATCCAGTATTGATCATTCTTTGGTGAATCCGACATAAACGCGGCTCTGCTGATAGCGCCTTATACAACTACGATAGTGGCCAACCCCGAAAGCGCCACGAAAATACCATTATTCGGCTTCTTAACCAAGCAACGGCGCCGGGCGCACCTCCTCGGAAAGAAGACCTTTCGCTCAGACAACTGTCACACATTTTCTCCTTTCGCGGCCTATACTGACGTGAGTCATGTCCAGTCAGCACCGTCCGTGCAAGGCTTACACGGCTCTGGCTGGCATCTGCAGCCTTGCACCCTTCAAGGAGAGAACGTTATGAAAGCATTGGTATTTCACGGGCCAGGTAAGCGCAGCTGGGAAGACAAGCCGCAGCCTGCAATCGAGAAACCCACAGATGCCGTAGTGCGCATCACCCATACCACCATTTGCGGCACCGACCTGCACATTCTGAAAGGCGATGTGCCAGCGGTCACGAAAGGTCGCACTCTCGGCCACGAAGGCGTCGGAGTGGTCGAAGAAGTGGGTGACGGCGTAAGTAACATCAAGGTTGGCGACAAGGTGTTGATTTCCTGCGTCACCTCCTGCGGGCGTTGCGACTACTGTAAGCGCGGCATCTATGCCCATTGCCGGGATGGCGGCTGGATTCTGGGGCATTTGATCGATGGCACCCAGGCCGAGTATGTACGCATCCCCCATGCCGACAACAGCCTGTATCCCCTGCCTTCAGGAATGGACCCGGCTGCCGCGGTGATGCTCAGCGACAT
>CAYUNQ010000198.1:0-4179 GCA_964446185.1 uncultured Marinobacter sp.
GGCGGAAGGTATGCCAGGTGGAAAAACCATAGGCCCTGGCGGCCTCGATCTGGCCCTTTTCAACGGCCAGGAACGCGCCCCGGAAGGTTTCCGTCATATAGGCGCCAAAAATCAGCCCGATGGTCACCACGCCAGAGATGAACGGATCGAACTGGAAAAAGAAGTCGATTTCACGGGTTTCCCACAGATAGTCCGACAGGGCATTCACTGCTACCTGGCCGCCGTAGTAGAACAGCAGCATCATCACCAGGTCTGGCACACCACGAATCAGGGTGGTGTAGGCCGTGGCGATGCCGGTCAGCACTCGGCTGCCCGAGAGCTTGGCTGAGGCGCCCAGCAGGCCCAGGGTAAGGGCGAGCGCCAGTGAGAGGAAGGCCAGTTCAATGGTCACCACAGCGCCTTCGGCAAGGGCCGGGCCATAGCCTTTCAGATCAAGCATGGGAATGTCCGGAAAGCAGGGGAGCAGCCATCAGGCTGCTCCCGGGGTCAGGTTAAATCTTGATGTCGTAGTTGAAGTACTTCTGCATGATGGTGTCGTAGGTGCCATCTTCTTTCAGCTTCTTCAGGGCAGCGTTCACGTCATCAGCCAGCTTGGCATCGCGCTTGCGCATGGCAACGCCCACACCTTCACCGAGTTTTACCGGCTCGCCGACTTCTTTGTAGCCTTCGCGGTTCAGGATGGTCTGCTCGCCAACCGGGTAGTCAACAAACACTACATCCAGGCGCTGACCTTCAAGGTCCAGAACCATGTCTTCAGCGGTGGTGTAGCGCTTGATGGAGACCACGCCCGCCATGTTCTCGGTGACGTAGGTGTCCATGGTGGTGCCACGCTGCACACCTACGGTCTTGTCTTTCATAGCGTCCATATCGGTGACGTCAGTGTTGAAAGACTCAGGACCGAACCAGCCGCCCGGGGTGATGTAGTATGGCTCGGAGAACAGTACCCGCTCGGCGCGCTCCGGGGTGATCGACATGGAAGACATGATCAGGTCGAACTTACGGGCCAGCAGGCCGGGAATCATGCCGTCCCACGCCTGGATAACGAACTCGCAGTTGGCCTGCAGCTCTTCACACATGGCGGTGGCCAGCTCGACTTCGAAGCCGGTCAGTTCGCCGCTATCGTCGCGGTACTCGAATGGCTCGTAGGGAATATCAAAGGCGATCCGAAGATCCTGGGCCTGGGCGGTGCCGGTCATCATGGCCAGGGCACAGCTTGCTGCAACAATCAGTTTTTTCATGTGTCACTTCTCCAGTCATTTGCCGTTAAGGCTTTATTCTTCGTGGAAGTTTCAGTTCCATTACCGGTTTCAAGATAGCACCGGCATTCAGAACTTGGGAGCAAGAAATTGCTTCATGCGCTCGGATTCCGGGTGATCGAACACCTTGTCCGGCGATCCCTGCTCCTCAATCACGCCCTGATGCAAGAACAGGACCTGAGTAGACACATCCCTTGCAAAAGCCATCTCGTGGGTAACCACAATCATGGTGCGGCCTTCCTCGGCCAGACTTTGCATAACTTTCAATACCTCACCCACCAGCTCCGGATCCAGGGCCGAAGTGGGTTCGTCAAACAGCATCACTTCCGGCTCCATGGCCAGGGCACGGGCAATTGCCGCACGCTGCTGCTGGCCGCCGGACATCTGGGCCGGGTAGTAATCCTTGCGTTCGTAAATGCCGACTTTGTTCAGGTACGCCTCGGCCCGTTCGATGGCTTCCTTTTTAGGGATTTTCAGAACGTTGACCGGCGCTTCAATAATGTTCTCCAGCACCGTCATGTGGGACCAGAGGTTAAAGCCCTGAAATACCATGGAAAGCCGGGCGCGAATCAATTCAACCTGGCGGTTATCGGCCGGAATGCGCTCGCCCTTGCGGTTGTTTTTGAACCGGATTGGGTCACCGTGCACGATAATGTCGCCGGAGGTAGGCGTTTCCAGCAGGTTAATGCAGCGCAGAAAGGTACTTTTACCTGAACCGGAGCTGCCGATCAGGGAAACCACATCGCCCTTGCGGGTTTCCAGAGAGATGCCCTTGAGGACTTCAAGCTGATCAAAGGTCTTGTGGATATCCCTGCAAATCAGAGGCGCGGGTTCCGCCATGGGGTTGCTCCTGGGGGCTGTCATTCAAAGGCGCATGTTTTACGGACTGTGGCCGTGGAAATCAATACCGCTTTGTAGGGTTTTGGTGAAAATAGCAGCAGTTTCCTGCAGAATATTCTGGCGTAATGTTTTATCAATGCAAGCAATACCATTACCGGATTCGTCATAAACACTTTCACAGGATGTGGAATCATGCCAAGGATAATGGCCCTGAGCCTGCTATGTATGGCGCTGACAACGCCCGCCACTGCCGAAATTTACCGCTGGACGGATGCCAGTGGCGCCATTCACTTCTCCGATACGCCTCCGAAACAGCAGCGCCATTCCAGTGTGACGGTGCAACCGCCGGTGACTGTGCCCATGGGGGAGAACATCCGCCAGGCCGACAAGGTGCGCCGGAGCCGGGTGGAAGTGGACCGCCTGCTGGAACCCGGTTCCAGAGACCGCTACGCCCGGGCCCGGGAAACCGAAAAGTTGGCAAAACAGTGTGAGAAATACCGAAAGCAGCTGGACCGGATCCAGGGCCAGCTGAGAGCCGGATACGGCAATGACCGTGGCAACCGACTGCGGCAAAAGCGGCGGCAGGTCAGTCAGTTATATAGCCGGGAGTGCATGCTCAATTAGTCGGGTTGGTGGAAAATTTTGATTGCTGTTTGATAACAATTATTGTTAGCTGTCTACCTTGATCAGGAGGTAGATTTTGTCCCACTTTCAGCTCGCTCTATTACTCGGCATGACCGTTGCGCTGGGGCCGTTGGCTCTGGATGCGTATTTGCCGGCTTTTCCGAATATAGCCCGGGACTTTGATATACCCCTAAGCGATGTTGGCCTCACCCTGAGCGCCTATGTAGGCGCTCTCGGGCTTGCGCAGCTGGTGGGCGGGCCGCTGTCTGACCGCTATGGCCGGCGGAAGATCCTGTTTGTCGGGCTGGCGGTTTTCGCGTTGGCCAGCCTGATGGTGGCACTGGCCGATAATCTGGCCGGCATGATTACCTGGCGGGTAGTGCAGGGCATCGGCGGCGCGTTCTGTGCGGTGTCTGTGCCGGCTATTGTACGAGATCAGGTGGGCGGACAGGAGGCGGCCAGGCTGTTCGGGCTGATCGGCCTGATCATGTTTATTGCCCCCGCTGCAGCGCCGTCCCTTGGGGCCTTGATGCTGGCTCTGGGAGACTGGCACTGGATCTACGTGTTCCTTGCCGCCTACGCGTTCTTTCTGGCGGTGGTGCTGCAGCTGGCGCTGTTCCCCCGGCTCAAGCACCGGCCCAGGGCAGCCACACCAGTCAAAACCCTGGTGACCAACTATCTGCTGGTGCTCCGGCATCGCACAACCATGCGCTTTGTCGGCATCCAGGTGATGTGCTTCAGCAGCATGATGCTGTTTATTACCCATTCCTCCTTTATCTATCAGGAGTGGTTCGGGCTGTCGAACAGCACCTTTTCCATGCTGTTTGCCGCCAACATCGCCTTGATGGCGGTGTTTAACCTGGTTAACCGGCCATTGCTGCAGACCTTCTCATCGGTTGTGCTGCTGCGAGTTCAGGTGGTTATCCAGTTTGCGATGATGCTGGGCCTGGTTGCGGTGGTTGTGTTGGATGGCCCCTTGTGGGCGGTGGCCGGTTTCATCATCGCTGCGGTGGGCTGTCAGGGCGGCATTGTGCCGAACAACATGGCGAATGCCCTGGAGTTCTTTCCGCATATGGGTGGCACGGCCGCGGCCATGCTGGGGGCGTCCCAGTTTACCCTGGCCGGCGCCATCAGTGCGCTGTCCGCAGCGTATGGTGGTGAAGCACTGCTACCCATCACCCTGAGTATGCTGGCCTGTTCGGTGGGAGCGGTATTGCTGTCGCTGGGCGCCCCTGCGGCGGTGGCCCGGGAGAAAGCCGCCGCCGAAGCTGCAGCCTGAGTTTCAGGCCGCGCTGATGTTGCTGTTGCGCCGCACATTCACCAGCAGCGGGCTGCCGGTGGCTGGGTCCTGAATCAGGTCACAACTGACATCGTAGAGTTCCTGCACCAGCTCCGGCGAGACAATCTCCGCCGGAGTGCCTTCTTCAATAATCTTCCCGGCTTTCATGGCCACCATGTG
>CAYUNQ010000199.1:0-4175 GCA_964446185.1 uncultured Marinobacter sp.
ATGCTCGCTTAGCTTTGGCCATCCATGGCCAAAGATAGTCCCAAACAGCCATACCAGCCCGCGTGCCCAAAGCTTGGGAGGTAGGCTGATAGACTAAAACACGATTTTGGTGAAAACAGCTCTGAAGTCTGGTCGGCCGGTGTGCGGCCCGCCCCTATCGCCCCACTACCCGCTCTGCTTCTTCCATCGGCGAATGGCGAATATCCTCACCCTTGGCCATGAAAATCACATGCTCAGCGATGTTACAGGCGTGGTCACCAATGCGCTCCAGCGCGCGCAAAACCCACATTACCGACATACACCGTGAAATATTACGGGTATCTTCCATCATAAAGGTCAGCAATGCCCGGGCTGCAGCCTGGTATTCCTCATCAACCTGCTTGTCTTGTTTCATGATGCGCAGGGCCTGCTCGGAATCCAGCCGGGCAAAGGCGTCGAGCGCATCGTGCAGCATGCTGAGTACGTGACTGCCAATGTGACGGATTTCCACGTAACCCCGGGGAGCCTGGCCTTCTTCGGTCAGTTTGATGGCCATCTTGGCAATTTTCTTGGCTTCGTCACCCACCCGCTCCAGGTCCGCCACCATCTTGATCACCGAAATCACCAAGCGCAGGTCCCGGGCCGTGGGTTGCCGGCGGGCGATAACCAGGATGGCTTCTTCATCCAGGTCCAGTTCCATCTTGTCGACCTGCTTGTCGCCAAGGCGGACTTTTTCTGCCAGCTGGCCATCGCTCTCCACCAGGGCCTGGATGGCTTGCTCTACCTGGCTTTCCACCATGCCCCCCATGTTCAGGAACTGGGTTTTCAGTTCGTTCAGTTCATCGTTGAACCTGGCGGAGATGTGATCTCCGTATACGTCGTCCTTTTTGTTCGGCATTTCTCTTGTCTCCAGTGTTCCCGGGCCAGCTTAACCAAAACGACCGGTAATGTAGGATTCGGTCAGCTCGTGGTCCGGTGAAGTAAATACTTTATCGGTCTCGTTCACTTCCACCAGGTGACCCAGGTGGAAGTACGCCGTGCGGTTGGATACCCGGGCAGCCTGCTGCATCGAGTGGGTTACAATCACAATGGTGTAGCTCTCGGACATCTCCGCGATCAGCTCTTCCACCTTGGCGGTAGCGATCGGATCGAGGGCGGAGCAGGGCTCATCCATCAGGATCACTTCAGGGCTGACGGCAATGGCCCGGGCAATACACAGGCGCTGCTGCTGACCGCCGGACATGCCGGTGGCGGTGGCATCCAGGCGGTCTTTCACCTCGTTCCACAGGCCAGCCTTGCGCAGGCTGTCTTCCACGATGTCGTCCAGGTCGGACTTGCGGTTAGCCAGGCCGTGAATACGCGGGCCGTAGGCCACGTTGTCGTAGATCGACTTGGGGAACGGGTTCGGCTTCTGGAATACCATGCCCACCCGGGCCCGCAGCTCTACCACGTCACGCTTGGGGTCGTAGATGTTCTGGTCATCCAGCATCAACTCGCCTTTCACGCTACAGATATCGATGCTGTCGTTCATCCGGTTCAGGCAGCGCAGGAAGGTGGACTTGCCACACCCGGACGGGCCGATAAAGGCAATCACTTCGTTGCGGGCAATGTCCAGGCTGATCTTCTTGATGGCCCGGCTTTCGCCGTAAAACACCTCAACATCCCGCAGCTTGAACTTCGGGTCGTCGGCGTAGGGGCTGCCAACGGTGACCCCCTCCTGGATAATTGTCTCTGCCGGGCGCTCGTCCTGCACGGGAACAGCGTGCGCCCCGGTGGTTTCGGTGTTGCTGGTTACTGTCGAATTCATAGTGTTCATGGTTTAACTCCTTACCACCGGCGCTCAAGACGTTTACGGAGCCAGATGGCCAATGCATTCATAGTAATCATGAAGGTCAGCAGGATCATGATGCCCGCCGACGCCAATTCAATAAAACCCTGCTCCGCACTGCTGGCCCACAGATAGATCTGTACCGGCAATACCGTGGCGGAACTGAAGAAGCCGTCTGGAATCTCCACAATAAACGCGACCATACCAATCAGCAGCAGCGGTGCAGTTTCACCCAGCGCCTGGGCCATGCCGATGATGGAACCGGTCATCATGCCGGGCATGGCCAGGGGCACCACGTGGTGCAGCACCACCTGCATCTTCGAGGCACCGATACCTTCCGCCGCTTCACGGATGGAGGGCGGCACACTCTTGATGGCCGCTCGGCTGGAAATGATGATGGTGGGCAGGGTCATCAGCGCCAGCACCAGGCCGCCCAGTACCGGTACGGAGCGGGGCAGCCCGAACACCCCGATGAATACGGCCAGGCCCAGCAGACCAAAGATGATCGACGGTACCGCCGCCAGGTTGTTGATGTTGACCTCGATAAAATCGGTGAACTTGTTCTGGGGCGCAAATTCCTCCAGGTACACCGCTGCCGCAACCCCCACCGGGAAGGCAATCACCAGGGTAACCACCATGGTCAGCAGTGAGCCGACAATGGCACCCAGAATACCGGCATTGGACGGCTCCCGGGAATCGCCCCGGCTGAAGAACACATCGTTGAAACCGGTATCTACCACGCCTTTCTCAACCAGCTCATCCACCCAGCGCTGCTGCTGTTCCGACAAACGGATGCTGTAGGCAGGATTGTCAGCATGTTTCACATAGACCGACACCGTGTCGTGCACCAGGAACTCCATGGTCTGGGTAGTACCCAACAATTCCGGCTGCCGGGCCAGCAGGTCCTTGATCTGGTTGCTGGCATAGCTACCCGCCAACCGGCTCAGTTCCCGAAGGTCCTTTCGTTCCTCCACCTCGGGAAAATGCTTCTGCAGAGCCGTTATGATGGGCGCCTGGAAGTCCGCCATGGACATCTGGTCTTTGTCAGACGCGTCGTCCAGGTACATCTGCTCGCCATCAAGCACCACCTCAAGGGTCATGGTGGTCTTGATAAAGCCGGTGTAGCCCTTGCCGATGATGTCGGTAAACAGCACCATCAGGGACAACAAGGCGATGGCGATGGCGGTCATGCCGTAGAGCCGGAACCGGCGCTCCTTGCGGTACCGCCGCTTGAGTGACTGGCGGACAATCTCCGCCTGTGAACGTTGATCAGTCATACTGTTCCCTATACTTGCGGACAATCTTCAGGGCCACCACGTTAAGGGCCAGGGTTACGATGAACAGCATCATGCCCAGGGCAAACGCGGCCAGGGTCTTGGCGCTGTCGAATTCCTGGTCACCGGTCAGCAGGGTGACAATCTGCACGGTAACCGTGGTGACGGAATCCAGCGGATTGGCCGTCAGGTTGGCCGCCAGGCCCGCTGCCATCACCACAATCATGGTTTCACCGATGGCACGGGAAGCCGCCAGCAGGATGCCGCCCATAATGCCCGGCAGGGCCGCGGGGAAAATCACGTTCTTCATGGTTTCTGACTGGGTGGCACCCAGTGCCAGGGAACCGTCCCGCAGGGTCTGGGGTACGGCGTTGATCACGTCGTCAGACAACGATGAAACAAACGGAATAATCATGACACCCATCACCAGGCCCGCCGCCAGCGCGCTCTGGGATGAGGCTTCAAGGCCGATACTTTCAGCCAGGTCTCGTATGAACGGGGCAACCGTAAGGGCCGCAAAGAAGCCGTACACCACGGTAGGTACGCCTGCCAGCATCTCCAGCAGCGGTTTGATCACCGCCCGGGCCGGCCTGGTTGCGTACTCAGACAGGTACACCGCAGACAGCAAGCCCACAGGCACCGCCACCAGCAGCGCAATGGCCGAAATCAGCAAGGTGCCGGTGAACAGCGGGATAATTCCGAAAGCCCCGTCTGAGCCTACCTGGTCAGCACGCAGGGCAGTCTGGGGGCTCCAGGACGTGCCAAACAGAAACTCGGTAATGGGAACCTTGCCGAAGAACCGGAAGGTTTCAAAAATCACGGAAAAGACAATACCGACGGTGGTCAGAACGGCAACCGCCGCACAGACAAAGAAAATCCACCGCAAGGTGCGCTCCACGTTCTCGCGGGCGTTGATGTGGGGTTGTACCCGGGTCCAGGCATAGGCAGCGCCCAGTACCGCAAGAAGAATCACCAGCGTGGCCTTGAAGCTGGCACTGCGCTGTTTGAGGGCGTCCAGAAGGTCCGCGGCACCCACCACTTCCGGGGGCACAAACTGCGGGTCCAGCTTGCCGGCTGCCACATTGTTGATCTGC
>CAYUNQ010000200.1:0-4165 GCA_964446185.1 uncultured Marinobacter sp.
GAGAGCATCCGGGTCGGCTCCGGTGGCGTGATGCTGCCCAACCACCCGCCCCTGGTGATTGCCGAACAGTTCGGCACCCTGGAATGCCTGTACCCGGGCCGCATTGATCTGGGCCTTGGCCGGGCGCCGGGGACCGACCAGATTACCGCCCGGGCACTGCGCCGGGAGGGCCTGGGCGCGGAACAGTTCCCAGAGGATGTTGCCCGCCTGCAAACCCTGCTCGGGCCCCTGCAGCCGGGGCAGCCGGTCAAAGCCATTCCCGGCGCCGGCACCAATGTGCCGATCTGGCTGCTCGGCTCCAGCCTGTACAGCGCCCAGCTGGCCGCCATGCGCGGGTTACCCTACGCCTTTGCCGGCCACTTTGCGCCGCGCCTGTATCGCGAAGCGCTCAGGGTGTACCGGGATAATTTCCAGCCCTCGGAGCAGCTGCAACAGCCCTACGCCATGCTGGCCATCCCGGCCGTACCGGCGAACTCCATGGCAGAGGCCAAATTCCTGAGCACCACCAGCTACCAGCGTATTCTGTCGCTGTTCCGTGGCCAGCCGCTGTGGATGAAACCGCCGGTGGAATCCATGAATGGCCTGTGGAATGCCGCCGAAGAAGCCGGGGTTAAGGATTTTCTGGGCTTGCAGATCATCGGTAACGCCGATGACCTGAAGCAACAGCTTGAGCAGCTGCTGTCGGATATCCAGGTCGAGGAGCTGATGTTCACGGTGGATATCTACGAGCCGGCCCAGCGCCGCCACGCCCTCGACATTCTGGCCCAGGCCCGGACCTGACCAAACTGATCCAGAAAAGGAACCCGGCATGCCCGAGCAGCCCATTTTTGTGTTTTTGTCCCACGGCCTGGAAAGCGGCCCGGGCAGCACCAAGATCCAGGCCCTGAAAGCCGTTGCCGAAGCGTTTAACGGCGTGCGGGCCGAGGCCATCGATCACCGCAGCAGCAAAGACCCGGCCGTCCGGCTGGAGCAGATGCGCGCCGCCATGGAAAGTGCCGGCGCCGTGCCGGAGCGCACCATCCTGGCCGGCTCCAGCATGGGTGGCTGGGTGTGTGCACAAACCAGCGCCATCACCCCGGTACTGGGCTGTTTTCTGCTGGCCCCGGCACTGGCGTTGCCCAAATATCCGCAATCGAGCCCGCTGATCGGCGCCCGTTATGCCCGCATCATTCACGGCTGGGATGATGATGTAGTACCGGTGATGCCGGTTCTGGAGCTGGCCCGGGCACAGCGCCTCGAAACCCTGGTTCTGCCAGACGGCCACCGGCTGGAAAACAGTGTCGACAGGGTCGCCAGGGAGTTCCACCGGTTCCTCGAAACCTGTCTCAAGAATCCGAATAAAGTCTGAATTCATAGACTTGCGATACCGCGAAACCTGTCGCCAGTGTTTCCTGATTTCGGTCATTTCCTTGCGAAAACCGCTTTGTTTTGCCAGTCTAAAAAAAGGTAACAAGGAATTAACTGCAAAAAAGAGCGGAGACAACGCGATGAACAGCACAAGCAAATTCAGGAAACTGGCTGGCATTTCAGCTCTGGCCTTTGCCGGTCTGACAGCCGCCAACGCCGTTAATGCGGCTAACTGGCGCTACGCCCACGAAGAATACGAGGGCGATGTTCAAGACGTTTACGCCTACAAATTCAAGGAATACATCGAAGAGAATTCTGACCACACCCTGCAGGTGTTCCGCTTCGGTGAGCTGGGCGAATCTGACGACATCATGGAACAGGCCCAGGCCGGTATCCTTAACTTCGTGAACCAGTCCCCGGGCTTCACCGGCGCACTGATTCCGGAAGCCCAGATTTTCTTCATTCCGTACCTGATGCCCACAGACATGGACACGGTGATCAAGTTCTTCCGTGAATCCAAGGCCATCAACGAAGACTTCCCGCAGCTGTACTCCGAGCAGGGCCTGGAACTGCTGAAGATGTACCCGGAAGGTGAGTTCGTGGTGACCGTAGACGAGCCGGTCACCTCACCCGAGGAACTCAGGAACAAGAAGATCCGGGTTATGACCAACCCGCTTCTGTCTGAAACCTATTCCGCCTTCGGCGCCACCCCGACCCCGCTGCCCTGGGGCGAAGTGTACGGCGCCCTGCAGACCAACATGATCCAGGGTCAGGAAAACCCGATTTTCTGGATCGAATCCGGCGGCCTGTACGAAGTATCTCCCAACCTGGTCTTCACCGGCCACGGCTGGTTCACTACTGCCATGATGGCGAACCAGGATTTCTACAACGGCCTGTCTGACGAAGACAAGAAGCTGGTGCGGGATGCCGCAGACTTCGCCTTTGAGGAAATCATCGTGCACATCGACGGCCTGGCCGACGAAGCCCTTGAGAAGATCAAGGCTGCCAGCGACAAGGTTACCGTTACCCGTCTGAACGAAGAACAGATCGAAGCCTTCCGTGCCCGTGCACCGCAGGTGGAGAAGAAGTTCATCGACATGACCGGCGAGCGCGGCCAGGAACTGCTGAATCAGTTCAAGACCGACCTCGAAGCGGTTCAGGGCGAGTAAAACGGCAGGATTCAGGGGGTGGCCATGGCCACCCCCTGTTGTCCGGCCCTGGTTCAACCCCGCCCCGCCGGGGATTTTGCCGGCCGGGAGCGACCTGTTTCGGAGTACCCCATCCATGTCTGAGCGTCCTCAGGAGGCTGTGGAAGACGATACCGGTTCCTATGCGTCCGGTTTGCCCGGGTTTCTGGGCACTATTGATGAATGGATCGCCAGAATTGAAGCCGTCATGCTCGCCGGCGGCGTTATCCTCATGGCGATCAATACCTGCGTGAACGTGATTGCCCGGTTTGTGTTCGGAGAGGGGCTGTTTTTCTCCGGCGAGATCAACCGCATCCTGATCATTCTTATCACGTTCGCCGGCATCGGCTATGCTGCCCGCCATGGCCGCCACATCCGGATGTCTGCGGTCTACGATGCCTTCCCTGCCAAGGGCCGCAAGGTTCTGATGATTTTCATTGCGCTGTTCACCTCGGTGGTGATGTTCTTCCTGTGCTACCACTCCTACGGCTACATTGAAACGCTTTACGGCCGTGGTCGTATTCTGCCGGCGCTGGGCCTGCCCATCTGGTGGATCTACATCTGGGCACCGGTCGGCTTCGCCATTACCGGCATCCAGTATTTCCTGACGGCCATCAAAAACCTCACCAGCAAAGACGTCTACCTGTCGACGGGTGTGGTGGATGGTTACGCCGACACCGAAACTGAAGTCTGAAGCGCATGAACCCGAACCACTAAGGATATTCACACCATGGCAACTATGATGATGATTATCATGATCGGGCTGCTGCTTCTGGGCTTCCCGATGATGATTCCGCTGATCACCGCTGCGGTGTTCGGCTTTGTGATGATGTTTGACGGCTTCGGCCAGATGCAAACCTTTATTCAGCAGATGATGGGTGGCATCCGGCCGGCGTCGTTGATTGCAGTGCCCATGTTTATTCTGGCCGCCGATATCATGACCCGGGGCCAGTCCGCCGACCGGCTGATCAACATGGTCATGTCGTTTATCGGTCATGTGAAAGGTGGCCTCGCTATCAGTGCTGCCACCTCCTGCACCCTGTTCGGTGCAGTTTCCGGCTCAACCCAGGCGACGGTCGTGGCGGTAGGCTCGCCCCTGCGCCCCAAGATGCTGAAAGCCGGTTATTCCGATCCCTTCACCCTGGCGCTGATCATCAACGCCAGTGATATCGCCTTCCTGATTCCGCCCAGTATCGGCATGATCATCTACGGGGTTATCTCCGAGACTTCCATTGCCGAGCTGTTCATTGCCGGCATAGGCCCGGGCCTGCTGATCCTGTTCATGTTCTCGCTGTACTGCCTGTTCTACGCCTACAAGAACAACGTTCCCACCGAGCCCAAAGCTTCCTGGAAAGAGCGGGCCCTGTCGGTCCGCGATGCGTTATGGCCGCTGATGTTCCCGGTGATCATCGTCGGCGGTATTTATGGCGGTATCTTCAGCCCGACAGAGGCGGCTGCTGTGTGCGTGCTCTACGCCTTCCTGCTGGAGTTTGTGATTTTCCGGTCACTGAAGCTCACCGATGTGTACCGGATTGCCAAGTCCACCGGCCTGATCACCGCCGTGGTGTTCATTCTGGTGGCCGTCGGTAACGGCTTCTCCTGGATTATCTCCTTCGCCCAGATTCCGCAAA
>CAYUNQ010000201.1:0-1355 GCA_964446185.1 uncultured Marinobacter sp.
ACGGCGAAGTGGACATCTTTGTGGCTGGCGTGGGCACCGGTGGCACCCTGACCGGTGTTTCCCGCTACCTCAAGCAGACCAAGGGCAAGGCCATCACCACCGTGGCCGTGGAACCCACCGATTCCCCGATCATCACCCAGGTACGCAGCGGCCAGGACCCGAAACCGGCCCCCCATAAAATCCAGGGCATTGGCGCCGGCTTTATTCCGGGCAACCTGGATATGGACCTGGTGGACCAGGTTGAAGCCATCAGCAACGAAGACGCCATGGCCATGGCACACCGGATGATGAAAGAAGAAGGGATTCTGTGCGGCATCTCCTGCGGAGCTGCAGTAGCGGCAGCCGTCCGGGTAAGCAAGCAGCCGGAGCATCAGGGCAAGAACATCGTGGTGATCCTGCCGGATTCCGCCGAGCGCTACCTGTCTACCGCGCTGTTTGCCGACACCTTTGGTGAGCTGGAAAACCAGCAGTAATCCAGGTTCCTTAAACGCAAAAAGCGCAGCCTCGCCGGGCTGCGCTTTTTGGTTTCAGGCGGCTCAAAACTGGAACTTCAGGCCCACCCGGCCAGTATCGAAGTCCGGGCCGTCATTGGTCACCTGGCCGTTGAAGTCGTCTTCATCGATATCCACGTTGTAGCGGTTGTATTCGGCGAACGCTGTCAGCTGCTCGGTCACCCGGAAATCCACACCGGCACCGACATACGGGTTTACTTCATCGTAGGTTTCACTTTCATCGAAAGCGTCTACATCAAACGCCGAGGCAAAGGCACCTGCCTTGGCATACACACCGAAACTGTTGGTCAGCGGCAGGCGGCCAATGGCACTCAGGCCGGCACCTTTAAGCTTGCCCTCTACCTCGTCATCACCGAAGTTGCCGAAATCGATGTACTCGGCCTCCAGGGCGAAGAATTCGTTGAACTGGTAACCCAAGGCAGCACCCAGCAAGTCGTTCTCATCCTCGAACTCGCCACCGTGGGACTTGTAGCCCCCGTAGCTACCGCTGATGTAGGGGCCGGATTGATCACGGCTGACGCTGTCCTGCGCCCAGACGGCCGGGGCGGTGAATACAGCAGCACTCAGAACGGTGGCACACGCAAAACTGGCTTTGTAGCTCATAACGCGTTTTCCTCTGTGGTCAGGTTTCCATTCGTCGAAACGAACAACCGGGACGACTCGTTCCCGATTGCGTGAACCTACCCTACCGGGGAAATTTCGCGTTTTGGGTTAAAACCGTACTAAGAATTATTCACATTCAGGTCATGTTTCCGGACATGACCCGCAGCGGCCCTGGCGGCCAGTCCGGCGGCTGCCCGCCCGGCCAGCGACAAGCCGGTATAGCTCAGGCGGGATATTTCG
>CAYUNQ010000201.1:1366-3220 GCA_964446185.1 uncultured Marinobacter sp.
CCGTTGCAGCTTGACCGCTCCGTGTTGCACACCATGGGCCAGCAGGTCTGCCACGCCGAGCCACCAATGGGCATTGCTATGGGTTGGTTTCATACCAGCCACTCCTCCAATTGCCGTGCTACGGCTGAATGATGGGCCAGGCGGATGTGATCCACCCCGGGGAAATTCGCTGTGTCAGTCAGCTGCCAGCCCGGCTGCCTGGCACCCCGGGCGCTCGCCTCATGCACCAGCGCATCGCCAAACAAGGCATTCACCAGGTGCTCTTCACCCCTGGCCAGCAGGCCGCTGATCACATAATGCCGGGCGCCGGCTAACAGCGGCTGGTGCGCCGTGCCCGGTTCAAACACCTCGCCCCGTGACAGGTTGCGAATGCCTTCACTGCGCAGGTCGATCACCTCGCCCACCACCTTCAGGTAATCCCGGGGCACCCGGTTGAGCCAGCCGGCGGCCTTGTGGGCACCGACTGCCAGCCAGGAACCGTCGTGGGGCGAGCCGATGTACACGCAGTCCGGGTTCAGCCGGACCCAGCTATCATCATTTTCCGCCCCGTAATGACAGGCACTGCGAATCAGCAGGCCCCCCATACTGTGGCCAAGCAGGACAAGGCGTGTTACCGGTACCGGCCAGTTGCTGACCAGCCGCTCCAGCAGCGCGGCCAGGTCCTGGCCATTGCGATAGATGGGACGGCCGGAATTGAAACGGAGCTTGAGTGCCGAGGCATTCCCTAACCGTTCAGCCAGCCGGGAGCCATAGTGCTCGCCTGGCTGGCCCGGAAAATCCCATACCGATTCCAGCTCCATCAAACCATGGATGGACAGGCACAACACACTGCCCGGCGCAGCGGGCCGGGGGTTCAGCAGATCCAGTGGCTCGCCGTCGGCAAACACCGTCATCGGCACCGCCAGTGCGTTGCCCCGGTGCTCCAGCCAGTCACCCAGAAAGCCGCTGGCAATGGCTGAAATGTGTTGCTGGACTCGCCCAGCGGAAGGAACAGACGCCATGGTTATCTCCCGTGTATCTTTTCAGTGTACGCCCTTGGCGGTGCTTTGCACTGGCCATTTTCGGGCCAGAATGGCGGCCCCGGAGCAAATCAGGCAAGACAGGCTCAACGTTTGGTAATCTGCCCGAAAGGGCGACAGAAGGCAGAACCTGCTAGGCTTTTGGCACGTAAAACGACATTCCCCCTCACATCAACGTCATTCATCACCGAGCAGCCAGAGGAAGCATTACATGCGATCTGCCGTTACTGCCCTGACCCTGACCAGCCTGTTGTTCACTGCCAGCCCGGCCACGGCCGAGTCTCCGCCAAAAGCTTCGGCGGAGCCCGAGGTTATGGGCTTTGTGGAGTGGGTGGTTATGGGGGAGACCGGAATCCGCCTGAAGGCACGCCTGGACACCGGTGCCAAGACCTCTTCCCTGCACGCGGTGAATGTTGAACCGTTCGAGAAAGACAATGAAGACTGGGTGCGTTTCGAGCTGCCTTTGGGTGACCACGAAGACCAGCCCAGCGAAGGCGACCTGGAGCACGACGAGGTGATCCTGGAGTTTGAGCGACCGGTCTACCGTACCGTGCTGATCAAACGCAAAGGCGCACCCTCGCAGCGGCGCTATGTGGTCAGAATGGATTTCTGCCTTGGCGGCAAGGTTCATGATACCCAGTTCTCCCTCACCGACCGGGGCAATTTTGCCTACCCGGTACTGCTGGGCCGGCGATTCATGGCGGATGATAATATCCTGACCGATTCCAGCCAGAGCTTCATCGTAGAGAACGAATGTGAGTACAGCACGCTGGAAGAGCTGGCCGAAAGCAACAAGGCTATTTCACCCTAGTCCGTTATCACCTCAGGCTGATCA
>CAYUNQ010000201.1:3230-4082 GCA_964446185.1 uncultured Marinobacter sp.
CTGGCGAACCTGGGCAAACCGGTGGCTGTATGGCCCTGGTAGCGGAAGGTGACGGTAGCACCAATATCGGGCGGGTTGCGCCGGTCGGCATCGCTGAAGCCGGTGCCGATCCGAAAGCGGCGGCCACTCTCCAACTCCACTTCCAGCGCGCCCATCAGCCCCTCGTACTTACCCTTGCCCGGCAGGTGACCAACGACTTTCGCTTCCGCATCCTCATGGGTTTTCACTTTCAGCAGATCATCTGAACGACCGGCCCGATACTGGCTGTTTCTGCGCTTCAGCATCAGCCCTTCCGCACCGGCCGCCACCACCTGTTCAAGCTCCGCCATCAATTCAGGATGGCTGGCAACCGGGCGCTGCACCACCAAGGCCAGGTACGGTGAACCAGAACCATCAACCAGCTGCTTCAACTGCCGGTAACGCTGCTCAACGCCATCTTCGTCGGAAACAATTTTCAGAAACTGGTTATCAGCATTGACCAGAATCCAGATTTCCCGCTCTTCAACAACGGCATCCAGGAAGTAATCGTATCGCTCCTCGCCGTCCATCTCGAGAATCTGCGCCAGGGGGTTATCGCTCATGAAGGCTCCATAAAATAACGCCACCGCCTGAAACGGCGGTGCTAAAACCGAAGCCTATCATGAATTCTGCCGAGGCAGCCCTGCTTACCCGGGAGTTAACTCCCGATCACCACACTACCGCTGCCGATGGTTACACCACCGCAAGACACGGCGCTGCCGGTGACGGCCGCAGGGATGCCATTAATCAGCACAGTAGCAGAACCCGCCGCTACGGCGCGGGGATGAGGTGGATGCTTGGGCTTGGAGTGCGGTGCCAGGGGATCGCCCACGC
>CAYUNQ010000202.1:0-4040 GCA_964446185.1 uncultured Marinobacter sp.
GGTGTAGATGTTAACGAGAAAGCGGTTAATACAATAAATCAGGGCAAGATCCACATTGTTGAGCCCTCCCTGGACATTGTGGTGCGCGCGACGGTTACTGAAGGCTACCTTAAGGCCTCTAACGAGCCTGTTGCTGCCGATGCTTTCCTGATTGCGGTACCCACGCCGTTCAAAGAAGGCAAGGTGCCCGATTTAAGCTATGTCGAATGCGCCACCCGCTCGCTGGCCAAGGTCCTGGAGGCCGGCAACCTTGTGGTGCTCGAATCCACTTCGCCAGTTGGCACTACCGAAAAGGTCTGCGAATGGCTGGCACAGGAGCGCCCCGACCTAACCTTCCCCCACACCCATGGCGAGAACTCTGATATTCGGGTTGCCCACTGTCCCGAGCGAGTTCTTCCCGGCCAGGTTATTCGGGAACTGGTGGAGAACGATCGCGTTATCGGAGGCATCACGCCAAAGTGCGCTGAAGAGGCCGTAACTCTCTATAAGCAGGTTGTGCAAGGCCAATGCGTTGTCACCAACGCACGTACGGCCGAGATGGCGAAGCTCACCGAGAACAGTTTCCGGGACGTAAACATCGCCTTTGCTAACGAGCTCTCGGTGATCTGTGACAAGTTAGATATCGACGTCTGGGAGATGATAAAGCTTGCCAACCGCCATCCCAGAGTCAATATCCTCCAGCCTGGTGCCGGTGTTGGCGGCCACTGCATTGCCGTTGACCCCTGGTTTATTGTTGACAGCGCCCCTGAACAGGCACGGCTGATCCGCACCGCACGTGCAATCAACGACGGCAAGCCGCACTGGGTTCTCACCAAGGTTGAGCAGGCGATCAAGGAACTCGAGGCAGAAAAACAGGGAATCCAGCGAAGTGATATCAAGGTTGCCTGCCTTGGTGTTGCCTTTAAGCCAGACATCGACGATCTGCGGGAGAGCCCCGCTTTACGCATAACACAGGATATCGCCCGTTTAGGGTGCCAGGTTCTTGTAGTAGAACCGAACGTTCAAGAGCTTCCGCCTTCGCTTCAGGCGCCGAACATTCACCATGCGACCATGCTTCAGGTTCTTCAAACTGCGAATGTTACCTGCGCCTTGGTTAAACATGCGTCGTTTATGGAGGTTCGCAGCCTGCTACAGGAGCTGGACGGACTGATCGATGTTGTGGGGCTCACCCACAGCTAAAGGGATATTTCAGGGATAAGGATAGATACCCATGGCATCAGCAACCCCTACGAGGACGCAATCCGGCGATCTCGGTGGCCGTCGAGTGCTTTTTATTGCCTACTTTTTTCCTCCGACCATCAGTACCGGAGTACCGGGCAGCATGCGTACGGTGAAGTTTCTTCGATACCTTCACAACGGGGAGTGCCATGTATTAACGGGGCCGGCGGATACACGGGAACAGGACAACGCCCTTGCCCATCTGAGCCTCCCTGTAAATGGCGAGGTTATACACAGGGTGGCGCCGTGGGATATCTTCAAAAAACTTCTGGGCATGAGACAGACGCTTAAAGGATTGGCTCGACGGGAGCCTGCTTCCAACAATCATAGTGAAAGTTCGGCGCAGTCCACGCAAACCTCCGTTTTCAGAGCCACCGCCGAAGACACCGATACCCGCAGTCAGTTTCAGCGCCTGAAAGACTTCATCTACGATCTCTGCTACTTCCCTGATCAGGCCGGGCCATGGATTTTTCCCGCAGCCCGGGCCGGGAAAAAGCTTGTTCGGGACAGGAACATTGATGTGATCTTCGCAACCGGCTCGCCATGGTCAGGCCTGATAACCGGATACATGATCAGCAAGGCAACCGGCAAGCCTCTCATTGTCGACTTTCGGGACCCCTGGATGGATAACCCTTTCCACCAGTCCAAGGGGCGTTTTCTGGATGGCTGGGCCGGCAAACTTGAACGTAAGGTTGTAGAGCATGCAGCAGCGGTTTCTCTGAATACCGAACCTCTACGTAAAGCCTTCCTCGGCCGTTACCCCGAAATGAATCCGGAACGGTTCTTCGTAATGCCCAACGGGTACGACCTGTCCGATTTCAACCTTGAGGGCTCGCCGGCTCACCCAGATAACGAAAGACCGTATGTGGACCTATATCACGCCGGCTTTTTGTATGGTGTGCGCGATCCAGCACCACTACTTGACGCTATCAGCCTGCTCAATCAGAAAGTTACCGAAGAGGGACAGCAGGAAAAGCAATTCCGCTTTATACAAATAGGTGAAGTGCAACTCGCCTACGACATAAAGGAACGCTACAAAGACCTGCTTGAAAGCGGAGCGTTGAAGCTCGAGCCTGCAAGGCCTTACAAGGAGTGCCTCGCGGAGCTGGCAACCGCAGATGCGGTGGTGAACATTCAACCGTTCACAGAGAGCCAGGTTCCATCAAAGCTTTATGACTACCTTGCACTGAACAAACCAATGATCAGCATCACTCCGGACAACGGCGCGTTGAGTGTACTGGTCAGACAGAAGGAGCTCGGGCTTTGTGCTGATCCCTCCCGCCCGGACGAGGTGGCCTCAGTGCTGCGCGAACTCAGGCAGCAACATGGTTCAGAGTTCACCGGATATGCTAACCGGCGTGAATTTGATGTCGCAGATATTGCAGTAAATCTTGCAGAAAAATTCAGAACGCTGTCTTCAGCCGAGACTCAACAGTGATCATTTTTGGTGGCACAGACGGTGCCACACTTACCATTGATTTCAGTGCTGCCAAACTTCATTGCTCAGGCCCAAGGGAACATTTCCGGGGATATAAGTACGTGGGGGAATTCAGCGATGGCGCTTACGTAACCTGGGCAGTAAACGAAAAAGAAGTTGTCATTGAAACGGATGCTCTTGGTCTGGTGCCATACTTCATCTACCGGTGTGACAACAAGGCCATTATATCCGATTCCCTGATAAAGATTCTGGATCTTTGTCCTTCGAACATTGCTGTGGATTGGGCGGCCCTTGCTGTCTTTCTACGGCTAGGACACCATATTGGTGACGACACTACCTTCAACGAAATTAAGCGGCTCCCTGCCAACAGTATTGTCACGATTAGCCATAACCGTTTTACTGTAAATAAAAAACCGAGCAGCCCCATAGACATTCGCCCGACCAGCCTTTCTGGGGCTATTGAAAACTACGCCTCCATCTTTGACAGCACCATATGCGGAATCGTCGAAAACCTTGATCGTGAACTTATCCAGCCCCTCTCAGGAGGCCGGGATTCCAGGCATATCCTGGCGGCCCTTATGAAAGCCGGAAGTCGCCCCTCCATTTGCGTCACCCAGGCCCTGCCGCCCCCACAAAGAAACGACGACGTTACCGTTAGCAAATTGATATGTGCCGGGCTGAGCCTTTCCCACGCGATCAGCCCACCAATCAGGAATCACTATGCACAGGAACAACTAAAAAACTCAAAGATCAGCTATGAATCGGCTCATCATGCATGGCTGCTGCCCATCAGCAATTACCTAAAAGGCCTGCCTTCATCGGTCATCCTGGATGGATTAGGCGGCGACATCTTGTCCGAATCCAAAACAATTAAACCCAGATACTATGAATTGATCGACAGTGCGTCATTTGAAAACCTGGCTCACGAAATTCTGGGCAACGACAGTTTTCTCAACAAACAGATGAACAGAAAGGCTAGCCACCTGCTTCGGCGGGAGTTAGCCGTTCAACGACTGACAGATGAATTGATGAAACACCGGAACAGCTCGAATTTACTGGTGAGTTTTTTTCTTGCCAACAGATCTCGAAGAAGTATCGCGCCGAGTTGCTGGAACCTTTTTGGTGGTAAGCATCACGTCGTCGCACCTTATCTGGCACCGCCGGTCAAAAATTTTCTCCTTTCACTACCCCATGAATTCCACAAAAGGGGAGACCTGCATACTTTAGCAATCCAGAATGGGTATCCGATATTCCGAGGCTATGCCTATGGTGGCAACGGGCCCTCGCAAGAGGTCACCTTGTCCAGCCACGTGAGAAATATAGCATCCAGTATTCAGTTCGCTCGGGATCAGTTACGAACCGGACTTCTGAAACCCCACGTAAC
>CAYUNQ010000203.1:0-4027 GCA_964446185.1 uncultured Marinobacter sp.
TCAAGACATCCCTGTGCGCTTAGCTTTCGCCATCCCTGGCGAAAGATAGTCCCGTAAAGGCAACCCGCACACCAGCCAGCCGAACCACGGCACTGGTTTCCCTAAGCCGGGACTTAATGTTTTGGAAGGCTTGGCACCAGGTCTGTTGCAGCCGGCCCGGCTGCCTGCCCAAAAGCAGCGTGCCGGAGAACGACGTTAAAGAATCAGGCCTGCTTCATCTTGTCAGTATAAGGCGGCCAGCCCAGTGGCTTGCCGGCCAGCAGGTGCAGGTGGATGTGAAACACCGTCTGCCCGGCATTTTCACCGCAGTTCATCACCACCCGGTAGCCGTCATCGGCAAAGCCCATGTCTTTGGCCAGTTTTCCGGCCACCCAGTACAGGTGCCCCACCACTTCCCGATCAGATTCTTCGATGTCGTTGATGGTGGCAATGGCTTTCTTCGGGATGATCAACAGGTGCACCGGTGCCTGGGGATTGATGTCCCTGAAGGCGAGGCTAAGGTCGTCTTCATAGACGATGTCGGCCGGGATTTCCCGGTTGATGATCTTGGTGAAGATGGTTTCAGACATGAAAACTCCCTGTTCGTTGTTAAGCGTGCAAGTTGACCACTATAGACTGCCGAGACCCGGCAGACGATTGACCATTTGTTGAAGCGGTGCTGGCAGTTTGTCATCCAGCCCCATGGCGTAACGGGCGACGCGGTTGCGGGCGAAGGGCAGGGCGCGGGCAGCGCCCAGGCCCAGGTTGCGGGCCAGGTGTACCGGCGGTATGGCGTTGCTGAACAGGTGGTAGAACAGGTCCATGGCCAGCATCATGCGCTGGTTGGCGGGCCTGCGTTGCTGTTCGTACAGGGCCAGCCAGTGTTCACCGGCGAGGTCTTCACCGCCGCGCCGGGCTTCTTTCAGCAACCCTTGCAGGCACTGGGCATCTTGGAAACCCAGGTTCACGCCCTGGCCGGCCAGCGGGTTGATGGTATGGGCGGCGTCGCCGGCCAGCACCACCCGGCTCAGGTAATAGTGTTTGGCGTGCTGGCGGGCAATGGGGAAGCTGGCCCGGGCATCGATGTGGGTCAGCTCTGGTAGGCGGGCCGGGAAGTGCTTCTGGATCTGGGCCATCAGTTGTGGCTCATCCATGGCTTTGAGCTCTGCCAGCCGGGCCGGGTGGTCGTACCACACCAGAGAGCCCCAGCACTCGCCCGGGTATTGTTCGCCGGCACTGTGCAAAGGCAGAAAGGCCCGGGGGCCGCTGGGATAAAAGCCTTGCCAGGTGATGTCTTCCACGCCGCCCCGGTACCTGACGGAAATCACCATGGCCTGTTGTTCGTACTGGTCCCGGGTAACGCCGATACCCGCCAGAGCCCGGACCCGGGACAGGGCGCCATCGGCGCCGATCACCAGTTGCCCGGTCAGCTGACTGCCGTCATCAAGGATAACGGTTGCTGCATGCGGGTCCTGCTGCAGATCCTGAACGCTGTGGCCAGTCATCAGGGTTACCGCCGGCTCAGCTTCAGCGGTCTGCCAGAGAGCGTGTTGGGTGATGCTGTTCTCAATAATGTGGCCCAGATGGGAGGCGCCCAGCTTATCGGCACTGAACTCCACTTCCGTCAGGGACGGTGGCAGCAGCCGGCTCAGGGGGTTGGGGGTTTCATCCCACACCGCCAGCCGGCGGTAGGGTGTGGCGCGCATGGCCAGAATGGAATGCCAGGCGCCCAGGCTGTCCAGGTAGCGTTCACTGCCGGCACTCAGGGCTGAAACCCGGATGTCGGGGCGGCTGTTGGTATTGAAGGCTTTCGGCTGGGCCTTGTCGATCAGGGCTACTCGGATACCCTGCTGGCCAAGACCTGTGGCAAGTGCGGCGCCGACCATGCCGGCGCCCACAATAATGATGTCAAATGCTTGGTTCATATCCGGTTCCTGTCTGATGGCATCAGTTTACGCGATGCCGGGCAGCAGACAAGCGGCCGGGATCAATCCGGCGGGTTTCAGTACCCGGCCAGCAGGGTTTCTTTCCGGGGTTCCGGTCTTTTGCGGTTCTTCATTAGCCAGGCTGGCTTCTGGGTGCCCGGGCGGGTGAAGCCCTGGTTGATCACCACAGGTTGTACCAGGTTCAGGAAGTCGCGGGTTTTCATGTGGATGGATTCGGTGTGGCTGCCAGCGGCAAACGCCAGCTCGGGTTGTTCGGTAAGCACTTCGGCGCAATACACAGTCATGCCAAAAAGATTGCCGAAAGGTGGCATGGCGCCTACTTCGCAATCCGGGAAGCGATCCTGGAACTCTTGCTCGTCGGCCAGTTCCACGAAATCGGTATCGAGTATGCGGGACAGGGTGTCCCAGCGCACGCGCCAGGTGGCAGGCATAACCAGCATGGCCATCTTGCCATCGAGTTCGATGATCACGGTTTTGACCACGCGGTCACCGGCAATCTTCACATGGTGGGCTAATTGTTGAGCAGTAAAGGCGGGAGGATGGGGCAGGCACATATATTCTACATTGGCCTGGTCCAGATATTCTTTCAACTGCTGTACCGGCATGGTCACAACCTCCTGACAACATGGACAGTGTTGCAGAGCCGTTTGCCAATCCCGGGCCAGGCTCCGGTAAGGCGGGGTGATTTTCCGCCTTACCGACAGCTTAGCCCAGGATTTGCAGTTTGCGAATAGCCGGGTATGTCTGTGTGACCGATTTCCGGTTAGTCAGCCTTGTACATATGTACGTCGCGCTGTGGGAAGGGAATAGAGATGCCTTCGGCGTCGAAAGCTTTCTTCACTTTTTCCTGCATGTCCCAGTAGAACGGCCACAGGTCGCCGGACTTGGTCCAGGCGCGCACGGTCAGGTCGACCGAGCTTTCGCCCAGGCCACCAACCACAACCAGCGGAGCCGGATTTTCCAGGGCGCGCTCGTCTTCTTCGATCAGGCGCTTGCAGATCGCCTTGGCCTTGTCGATGTCCTCGCTGTAGCCGATGTGGAAGCTCATATCGCAGCGGCGGGTTTCGTACACGCTCATGTTGGTCAGGCTGGCGTTGGACAGCTGGCCGTTGGGGATAACCACGCGACGGTTATCGAAAGTGTCGATGATGGTGTACAGGATGCTGATTTCACGCACCGAGCCCAGGAAACCCTGTGCTTCGATGGCATCGCCGACCTTGAACGGCTTGAAGATCAGGATCAGTACGCCACCGGCAAAGTTGCCCAGGCTGCCTTGCAGGGCCAGGCCCACGGCCAGGCCGGCGGCACCGATAATGGCGACGAAGGAGGTGGTGGCAATGCCGACCATAGAGGCTACGGAGACAAGAAGCAGAATCTTGAGGATGGCGCCGGCCAGGCCGCACAGGAATTTGTTAAGGGTCGGGTCTTTCTTGCCCAGTTTGTTGTCCAGCACGCCGACAAAGCGATTGATCAGCCACAGGCCGACAATGAGGGTGATGATGGCCAGTACTACTTTCGGGGCGTAGGCCATAACCAGTGCGATACCCTGGTCAATCCATTCGGACGCTTGTCCGTTACTTATGATGTCTTCCATAGAGAAGCTCCTTGGTCGTTAGTATTTTCTGAGGTGAACGAAAGCCGACAAGTAAGTGTCAGTGATTTATTTATGTTAGAACCAGTGTATAGCAGACATTAAACGCTAAAGTGCCTACTAACGTATAGGAGCGCAAGTTATTTATACGGATTGTGGTGCTCTCTGGCGTATGACGTGATTTCTTGCGGGCCTCCACGCACCAGAATGCTGCCTTGTTTCTGGCTGAGCTGATAATCGTACATCGGGTCGTAGTAGTCCTGCAGCAGGGCTTCGATCCATTGATGGTGGCCACCGGTCTCTCCGGTGCGCTCCTGCTGCTCCAAAGCCTGCTCCATCAAAGCCCTCAGTTGCTGGTGGCGGGCGCCACCCAGGCGCTTGCGGATGCGGTCAAGGGCGCTCAGCAGGTAGTCCCGGAAATTCAGCCAGCCGGCTTCTTCGCCATCCCGGGCGATGTAGTCGGCCAGCATGTGTTCCACATAGTCGGTGCGGATAATATCGACACGCTCTG
>CAYUNQ010000204.1:0-4025 GCA_964446185.1 uncultured Marinobacter sp.
AAGATCAAAGTACCCACAGCCGCATCAATAGTCCAACCGCTCTCCTGATCTCTCCACTGCGTGCCCAGAGTCAGCCAATGACGGTCATTCGATGGAATTCGAGCTGTGACATATTCCCCAACCGGAGACTCATCATAGGCATAGCCAGCTTTAAATGCCCAAGCCGGAGTGGCCTGCCAAATGCCGCCCAGGTTGAATTGCCAGGTGTTATTCCACTTCTCAGTCGTGTGGCTAATAACCGCTCCAGGAACACCCGCAACACTGCCGTTAGCATCCCTACTTACAATATCCAGCTCATCAAAACGGCTCCAGCGTGCATAGGTTGCGCCAGCCAGCAGCGTCACATCATCAGCTAATTGGTGGCGAACACCAAAGGTTATGCTCTCAGGAATCGCCAGCGGGACCTCAACTTTCTCCTCAAGGGTCATTATGCCGACAGGTGTTGGCACGCCTTCGACCTTCATATCTCCCTTAAGATTAAGTTCCGTACCTGTTTGAGCCGCTAAGCCGAACTGAGTTCGATCAGAGAGCTCATACAGAAAGCCAACGCGGAACGTAACGCCAATGTCATCACCTTCAACATCCGCATAGGGCTCCGCTCCAACAGGAAGGGCTTCTGCACCCGGCCCAAAGTCCTGATTTCTCGTCAGCCGGCCTTCCGCATACATGATGTTCAGACCCAACCCCATTGACAGCCCTTCACCATTGTTAACAGAGATGGAGGGGGTAAACGCGATAGCAGTCAGCTCCGTTTTATCCGCAAAGAAGCGACCAACGAAGTCATCATCGTAATCAGCAGCCAGCCCGTATGGTGCGTGAACACCAAAGCCTACATCAATCGCATCACTAACTTCATGAGTCAGATAAAAACTGGGAAGGATCGCCGGGTCGGCAATGTCGCCACCGCGACCCGCAGGCTGGACAGCATTACCGCTCGCCCTGAGAGCTGAGGCCCCCTCTTTCGCCTTGGCATCAATATCCAGAACCGCCGCACCAAAAGAAATGTTGGTGCCAGACAGCTGGCTCATGCCGGCCGGGTTGAACAGAACGGTGCTGGCATTCATCGGGTTGGCCGCAGAACCTGCGTTGGCAACACCCATCTGGCTGGCGCTTTGTTCGTTCAGAGAGAAACCACCGGCCATAACGGTTGCTGGAGCAGCAACAGCGGCCAGGGTAGCAAAGCGGATTGCTTTTACGAGTGCATTGGTGTTCTTGTGCATGGTGTCTCCTTATTAGTTTCGCGCGGAGTATACGCAGCACATGGCAACGGCCTCAAATGCCAAAGCTACTGATTCAACAGGCTAACCATCTACGACTTTTGTCTTAAATCAAAGCCCCGGAGCCGGGGCTTTGTACTGCGGAATTAATCGTGCTGGATCGAGAGTTTGTCGACGGTAGAGGACAGCTTGTCAGCCCCCTGGGCATCTGCGCCCAGTTTGATCATCAAACGCAGGTCGTTGGCGGAGTCGGCATGGGCCAGCGCATCCTCGTAGGTGATCGATCCTTCAGAGTATAGACGGTACAGGGCCTGGTCGAAGGTCTGCATGCCGGATTCGTTCGACTTCGCCATCAGTTCTTTGAGCTTGTGTACCTCTGCCTTACGGATCAGGTCAGCCACCAGCGGGGTGTTAATCAGGACTTCGATAACGGCCTTCCGGCCTTTGCCGTCCGGCGTGGGTACCAGCTGCTGGGCCACAATAGCCTTCAGGTTCAGGGACAGGTCCATCCAGATCTGGTTGTGCTGCTCAGGCGGGAAGAACTGGATAATCCGGTCCAGGGCCTGGTTGGCGTTGTTGGCGTGCAGGGTGGCCAGGCACAGGTGGCCGGTTTCGGCAAACTGCACGGAGTATTCCATGGTCTGGCGGGTACGCACCTCACCGATCAGGATCACATCCGGCGCCTGGCGCAGGGTGTTCTTCAGGGCCACTTCGAAGCTTTCGGTATCAATACCCACTTCCCGCTGGGTAACGATACAGCCCTGGTGCTGGTGCACAAATTCGATCGGGTCTTCGATGGAAATGATATGGCCGCGACTGTTGCGGTTACGGTGCCCCAGCATGGCCGCCAGCGAGGTGGACTTACCGGTACCGGTGGCGCCCACAAACATGATCAGGCCCCGCTTGGTCATGGCCAGGTCCTTGACGATTTCCGGCAGTGCCAGGTCGTCAATCTGAGGGATCTTCACTTCGATACGCCGCAGCACCATACCGCACAGGTTGCGCTGGAAGAAGGCGGACACACGGAAACGGCCGATACCCCGGGCGCTGATGGCAAAGTTGCATTCGTGGGTTTCGTCGAATTCGGCGCGCTGCTTGTCGTTCATGGCGCCGTACACCAGCTCGCGGGTCTGTTCCGGTGTCAGCGCGTTCTTGGTGACCGGCAGAACCTTGCCGTTCACTTTCATGCTGGGTGGTACGCCTGCTGTAATGAACAGGTCTGAACCACCCTTCTCCACCATCAACCGCAACAGTTTTTCGAATTCCATCTTGCTACCTATTTATCTCAGAAGTTATCCGGCATCTTGGCCTTGGCGCGGGCCTGTTCGCGAGAAATGAGGCCCTTCTGCAGCAAACGCTCCAGGCACTGGTCCAGGGTCTGCATGCCAATGGAGCCACCGGTCTGGATAGACGAGTACATCTGGGCGATCTTGTCTTCCCGGATCAGGTTCCGGATAGCCGGGGTACCGATCATGATTTCGTGGGCCGCAATCCGGCCACCGCCCATTTTCTTCATCAGGGTCTGGGAAATAACCGCCTGCAGGGATTCCGACAGCATGGAGCGCACCATGGATTTTTCTTCCGCCGGGAATACATCGACCACCCGGTCGATGGTCTTGGCAGCCGAGGTGGTGTGCAGGGTGCCGAACACCAGGTGGCCGGTTTCGGCGGCGGTCAGGGCCAGGCGGATGGTTTCCAGGTCCCGCAATTCGCCCACCAGGATGATGTCCGGGTCTTCCCGCAGGGCCGAGCGCAGGGCTTCGTTGAAGCCCAGGGTGTCCCGGTGCACTTCCCGCTGGTTCACCAGGCACTTCTTGGATTCGTGTACGAATTCGATCGGGTCCTCGATGGTGAGGATGTGCTCGTAGCGGGTGTCGTTGATGTAGTCCATCATCGCCGCAAGGGTGGTGGACTTACCGGAACCGGTGGGGCCGGTGACCAGCACCAGGCCGCGGGGCACCGAGGAGATATCCTTGAAAACCTGGCCCATGCCCAGATCTTCCATGGTCAGAACCTTCGAGGGGATGGTCCGGAACACTGCGCCGGCACCGCGGTTCTGGTTGAAGGCGTTAACCCGGAAACGGGCCACGCCGGGCACCTCGAAGGAGAAGTCGGTTTCCAGGAACTCCTCGTAATCCTTGCGCTGCTTGTCGTTCATGATGTCGTAAATCAGCCCGTGCACCTCTTTGTGCTCCATGGGCGGAAGGTTGATACGGCGAACATCGCCATCAACACGAATCATCGGGGGCAAACCGGAAGACAGGTGCAAATCCGACGCACCCTGTTTCGCCGAAAAGGCAAGCAGTTCAGTAATATCCATAGGATTCCTCGGAGGGCTTTTTCTTTTGGTCCAGAAGCGGCAAACTCACACTATGAGCAGCATAGCAGACAACATCGGGAGCGTAACCCGACGCATACAAAAAGCAACATTGAACGCAGGCCGGGAGCCCGGCAGTGTGCGCCTGTTGGCAGTTAGCAAGACCCGCACTCCGGACGAACTCCGGGCCGCGGCCGAAGCCGGCCAAACCGCATTTGGCGAGAACTACCTGCAAGAGGCCCTCGACAAAATCGACGCCCTGTCAGACCGGCCCGAACTGGAGTGGCACTTCATCGGGCCGATCCAGTCCAACAAGACCCGGCAGATTGCCGAAACCTTTGCCTGGGTGCACAGTGTCGACCGCCTGAAAATTGCCCGCCGGCTGAGCGAGCAACGGCCGGCGCACCTGCCGCCCCTGAACATCTGCCTGCAGGTAAACATCAATAACGAAGACAGCAAATCCGGATGCACCCTGGAGCAGTTGCCGGAAC
>CAYUNQ010000205.1:0-1848 GCA_964446185.1 uncultured Marinobacter sp.
CGACCTGCTGCTGCTGGGCACCAGCGAGGGCGTCAAAAGCATCTCCCGGCCGGGCGCCTGATCTTCAGCCCCAGGATTCCGAAGCCGGTCACAGCACCGGCTTTATTTTACCCTCAAACCCAAACCAAGCGCTTGCTTGGTGGCGGAATTTGCGAGACACTCCAGCCAACGTAAACAAGAATCCAGGAAGCTGAACCGTGTCTGACTACTTCAACGAAACTCACGAACAGGTCCGCCTGACCGCCCGAAAATTCATCGAAACCCACGTACTGCCCCATATCGACGAGTGGGAAGAAGCTGGCGAGTTCCCCCGGGACATCTATCAGAAGGCCGGTGATGCAGGCCTGCTCGGAATCGGTTTTCCGGAAGCCCTCGGCGGAATTGGTGAAGGCGATGTCTTCCTGAAAGTAGCGGTGTCTGAAGAACTGATGCGCTCTACCTCCGGCGGTTTTGTCGCCAGCCTGGGCTCGCTGGATATCGGCATGCCGCCGGTGGCCAAGTGGGCGAAGAAAGACATCCGCGAACAGATCGTGCCCCCCGTCCTGCGCGGCGAAAAAATTGCGGCCCTTGCGGTCACCGAACCCGGCGGTGGTTCTGATGTTGCCAATCTGAAAACCCGCGCGGTGAAAGATGGCGACCACTACATCGTCAACGGCAGCAAAACGTTCATTACCAGCGGTACCCGTGCCGACCATTACACGGTGGCCGTGCGCACCGGTGGTGAAGGCCATGCCGGCATCAGCCTGCTGCTGATCGACCGCGACATGCCCGGCTTCAGTACTGGCACCAAGTTGCGCAAGATGGGCTGGTGGGCCAGCGACACCGCCGAACTGTTCTTCGAAGACTGCCGGGTGCCGGCGGACCGCCTGATCGGCGCCGAGAACGCCGGCTTCATCGCCATCATGAGCAACTTCCTGGCCGAACGCCTGAGCCTGTCGATCATGGCCTACATGACCGCCCAGCTGGCCTACGAAGCGGCCATGGACTACACCAAACAGCGCCAGGCCTTCGGCCGCCCGGTCTCCGGCTTCCAGGTAACCCGCCACAAACTGGTCGACATGGCCACCCAGATCGACATCGCCCGGGAATACACCTACCGCTGCGCCGCGCTGATGCAGGCTGGCAAGAACCCGATCAAGCAAGTGGCCATGGCCAAGAACTTCTCGGTCGACGTGTGCGAAAAAATCACCCGCGAGGCCGTGCAGCTGTTCGGTGGCATGGGTTTTATGCGGGAATCGGTGGTAGAGCGGCTGTACCGCGACACCAAGATTCTGTCCATCGGCGGAGGTACGACTGAAATCATGAAGGAGCTGATCGCCAAGCAAATCCGGCTGTGACCAAGGTTTAGTTTCGAATAGCTGGAGACTTACGTATAATTGCGCCCAATTTTCCACCGCAGTTAAACGTACTTCAACGTAGCAGGAAGGATCGCACATGCAATTCGACAACATCCCCGCTGGCAAAAACCCGCCGGAAGACATCTACGTAGCTATCGAAATCCCGGCTCACAGCTCCCCGGTCAAGTATGAGCTGGACAAGGACATGGGCGCCCTGCTGGTTGACCGCTTCATGGCAACGCCCATGTTCTACCCGGCCAACTACGGCTTTATCCCGCACACCCTGGCCGACGACGGTGACCCGCTGGACGTGCTGGTTGTTACTCCATACCCGCTGCAGGCCGGCAGCGTTATCCGCTGCCGTCCGGTTGGTGTGCTGAACATGGAAGACGAAGCCGGCGGTGATGCCAAGCTGGTAGCCGTGCCCCACGACAAGCTGACCACCACCTACCACGACATCAAAGAAATCGAAGACCTGTTGTTCTCCACGGAACGCCCCGCCTGCCAGCGT
>CAYUNQ010000205.1:1858-4022 GCA_964446185.1 uncultured Marinobacter sp.
GAAGACCTGCCGGAGCTGCTGCGCAACCAGATCCGCCACTTCTTTGAAAACTACAAGACTCTCGAGCCTGGCAAGTGGGTCAAGGTACAGGACTGGGGCCCTGCCGCCGAAGCCAAGCAAGCCATCGTTGATGCCGTGAACGCCTACAAAGGCTGATCGCACTTCGGGCATAAAAAAACCGGGTAGCTGAATGGCTTCCCGGTTTTTTTGTTTCTGCGTTGCCCTCCCGGGCAACGCTTCTGTTTTCTTATCCCCGTGACAACAGATCCCGCATGTCACTGATTGCCGCATTGGCCCGGGACAGGTAGGCCGCCATGGTCAGGGAGTGGTTGGCCAGCACACCAAAGCCACTGCCGTTCAGTATCACCGGGCTCCACATGGACTCCTGGGTGCCTTCCAGTTCGATGATGATCTGCTTCACGCTGGCCATGGCGTTCTTGTCCACAATCACCTTGCGGAAGTCCACTTCAATGGCCCGGAAGATGTGCAGCAGCGCCCAGGCGGTACCACGAGCCTCGTAGAAAACATCGTCGATCTTCGTCCAGTCGGTTTTCACGTCTCCGCTACCGACATCCTCGGCCAGGGGGTCATCCAGATCCATATTGGCGACCGCCTCGGATACCGATGCCTTACCCACACTCTCGCTCAGGGTTCGGGACAAGCTGCCCAGGCGGGTTTCCAGGTCTGCCAGCCAGTTACTGAGGTTATCGGCACGGGCAAAGAACTGGGCGTCAGCCCGGGCCGGATCCGACAGCCGGTTCAGGTAGCGCTTAAGGGCATTGATCCCCCGGCGATATTCGTTTTCGGTAGAAGGAATTGCCCAGCTTTCGCTATCGAAGTGAAACTGCGGCTCGGCAATGACCAGGTCCGGGTCTTCAGCGGACTGGCTCTGGGAGCGGCTGATGTCTTTGCGCATGGCCCGGGACAGGTCCCGCAGCTGCACCAGCACTCCGTACTCCCAGTTCGGCATGTTATCGAGCCACAGCCCCGGCGGGAAAATATCGTTGGAAATGTATCCGCCCGGCTTGTCGAGCAGGGTTTCAGCGATGCGTATCATGGTGGCCGTGGTGGCAAAACCGGTTACCGGCTCACGCTCCATGGTATTGGCAAGGGTGCGGGTGTGTTCGCGCACCGAGAAGGTGTCCGGCTCGCTGCTCCAGTACATGCCGACCAGGATGGCCGCCAGCAGGTAGATCACCAGCACCGCCAGTACAAATTTGCCGATAACACCACTGCCCCCGGCGTAGTCCTGCAAATCTTCCTTTTTGTCCCTGAAGTACTGCCTGATCTTGCCCGACATAAGTCTCCCGTTCTCCCGTTGCTTACTCGTCTGCCTCGAAGGGCCTGCCCAGATGGTATCCCATGGCGCCATCAATACCCAGTTTACAGAGTACCGAGTACTCCGCTTCGGTTTCTACACCGGAGGCGAACACCTGGACGCCCCGACTCCGGGCAATACCTATGACCGATTCCAGCCAGAACCGGTTCTCGCTATGGCTATCGATATCGTGGACAAGACTGTTGTCGATACGAATGCCCCGGAAAGGCAGATTTCTCAGATAACTGAACCGCACCCCACCCACGCCAAAACGATCCACCATCACCGGAACGCCCATTCTCGCAAGGGAACGCACCAGGCGGCCCGCCTGTTTCCGGTGGTGGTTCAGGGCAAGTTCGGGCACGCCCACCCATAACTTCCTGGCCAGTTTTCCGGCCCCCCTCAGCGTTTGCAGCAAGTCTTCGCAGAAGCGATCATCACCAACAGAGGCCACACCCAGAGAGATCGCCAGGGGCTGATCCGGGTTTGTTTCCAGCATGGGCATTACCCGGGCCAGCAGCAACCGGTCAATACCGGAAATCAGCCCCAGCCGTTCGGCTACCGGCAGGTACACCCCGGCTTTCAGATCACCGCCAGGGGCAGGAATACGGGAAAAGGCCTGGTAGTGGGTCAGCGCGTGGTCATCACAGGTCACCATCGGCTGCAGCCACAACGACAGGTTTCTGGACTCGATGGCACTGGTGAGCAGTTCGCGCCAGGTTTCCATATTGTAGTGGCTGTCGACACCCGCCTGCTCCAGGCAGCAGCCGGATTCGGAATTCTCCTGAGCCGCCCGCAAGGCTTCATCGGCAGCGGCCAGCAGGTCGCGAACGCCCGCCCCTGGTG
>CAYUNQ010000206.1:0-4006 GCA_964446185.1 uncultured Marinobacter sp.
CTGGTTCTGTTCGCAGCCGGTAGTGTGCTGGCTGGCGCTACCGATTCCATATACGTAGTTATTGCCGGGCGGATTCTTCAGGGCGCCGGCGCGATTGCCAGCGTGCTGATGGCGTTGCTCAGTGATCTCACCCGGGAGGAGCAGCGCACCAAGGCCATGGCCACCGTGGGCATTTCCATTGGCCTGTCGTTTTCGGTGTCACTGGTGGTGGGCCCGCTGTTGGGTGCTGCCTGGGGGCTGTCGGGGATTTTCTATACCACGGCGGTGCTGGCGTTGTTGGCGCTGGTGGTGGTTGCCCGGGTAGTACCGACACCGCACCAGCACAAAGTCAGTGCCGACACCCATCCGGCCCGGGAAATGGTTGGCCGGGTGCTGGCTGACGGCCGGCTGCTGCGGCTTGATTTCGGTATTTTCGCCCTGCACTTTGTTCTGACGGCGCTGTTTCTGGTGTTTATTGAACTGTCCTCCCGACGGGGGGCCAGGCATGCTGCAGGATCAGCTGGGGCTGGCGGCCGGCTCCCACTGGTGGTTCTATCTGACGGTCATGATTACCTCATTCTTCGCCATGGTGCCGTTCATCATCATTGGCGAGAAAAAGCGTAAAATGAAGCCGGTACTGTGTGGTGCTATTGCCCTGCTGGCGATCGCCGCCGCGGCGCTGACCGGGGTGGGGCGGAGTCTCTGGTTGGCGTGGGGTGTGCTATTCTTTTTCTTTATGGCGTTCAACCTGCTGGAAGCCAGCCTGCCTTCGCTGATCAGCAAAGAGGCGCCGGCAGCCGCCAAGGGCACTGCGATGGGCGTGTATTCCACCTCCCAGTTCTTCGGCGCGTTTCTAGGGGGTGCGCTGGGTGGCTGGCTGTTGCAAATGGCCGGGCTGGAAGGCGTACTCTGGTTGATGGCCGCCGGGTTGGTGGTATGGCTGCTGGTGGCGCTGACCATGCCGGCCCCGAGTTACACCATTAGTTTTGTGGTGCATCTGACAAATGCGGTAAGTGCCACCTTTGATGAAATTGACCAGAACCTGCGTAATCTTCCGGGCGTGGAAGACGTGGTGATCGTAGAGCTTGCGCACTTCGAATTTGTGCGGCAGGGTAGCACTACCTAAACACAGGATGCCTGCATGGAACGCAGGGGTTCAGAAAAAGAGACCAGGAGCAGACAATGGCACGAGGCATAAACAAGGTAATTCTTATCGGTAATCTGGGCCAGGATCCGGATACCCGCTATACCCCCAACGGCAATGCGGTGGTAAACCTCACCCTGGCGACCGATGAAAGCTACAAGGATCGTCAATCCGGCCAGCTGGTACCGAAAACCGAGTGGCACCGGGTGGTGTTGTTCGGCAAGGTGGCTGAAGTGGCAGGGCAGTACCTGCGCAAAGGTTCCAAGGTGTATATCGAAGGGCGCCTGCAAACCCGCAAATGGCAGGGGCAGGACGGCCAGGACCGTTACACTACCGAGATCGTCGTGGATATCAACGGCCAGATGCAGATGCTCGACAGCCGTGGTGGCGAAGGCGGCATGAACCAGGGGGCGCCCCAGGGCCGGCCCCAGCAAGCGGCCAGCTACAACAACCCGCCCCCGCAACAGCAGCAGGGTGGTCAGGGTAACCAGAGTGGCGGATACAGCAACCAGCCGCCCCAGCAGCAGGGCGGCGGCATGCCGGAGCCGATTGACGACTTCGATGACGATATCCCCTTCTGAGTGAGCCATTTTTCTAGGTAAATCAAGTGTTTGTGACATTTGCGCTACACGTATAGGCTGTTGGTAGGCCTATTGCAAACCTGACTTATCCTCGCCCAGTAATGGGCTTGAACCTCGAAAGAGGGAGGGGAGTGCAGCATGTCAGGAAAAGGCGGGTGGCGGTGAAAGAGTCTAACTTGCGCCCGTCATTACAGGCCCCATACGGTTAAGCCTGATTGGTTGAACCATAGTCCTTTGTGGGTTTCAGGATATCAGTGACCTATGACTCTTGAGAGGTCACTTCACGTGTAGTCGGTCGGAGAAGTTGTTAGAACGCCCGGCTAACCAACCACGTGATACGCGCTCGGTGAGAGTGTTAAGGGGACGTAAGTGGAACCTAAGTGGGACGCACGTTGACTACCTGGCAGCCTGTCGGACTTGCACCTGACAGGCGCCGGATCATCGGGTGCGAACCGATCAAACACGGATAAGTGGTGTTGATCACGCGCCACCGCCACCTTCGGCGTCTACCGCGGCAACGACCGCATCATCTACTGGCGCGAAGTCCCCGCCAACTGAATCCAATCTCATGGGGGAAGAGGCTTACTCCTCCTCCCCCTCCGGATGGTCCATCCCCAACTCGTTAATCTTCCGCGTCAGCGTATTCCGCCCCCAGCCCAGCAGTACCGAGGCATCCCGGCGGCGGCCGCCGGTGTGTTTCAGGGCGGCTTCGATCATGATTTTCTCGAACTCCGGCACGGCGGTGTCCAGGATCGCTTTCTTGCCCCTTTTAAGTTCCAGTTCGGCCCAGTTTCTCAGGCCTTCCTGCCAGGTCTGGCCGGTGCCGGTGTTGTCGGTGTCGGCCTGGTGCAGCAGTTCCGGGGGTAGGTCGTCTACGTGGATTTCCCGGCCGCTGGCCATTACGGTCAGCCAGCGGCAGGTGTTTTCCAGCTGGCGCACGTTGCCGGGCCAGGGCAGGGTGGTCAGGTATTCTTCGGCATCTGGCCGCAGTATTTTCGCTTCTACTGCCAGTTCCTTGGCGGCCCGTTTCAGGAAGTGCTGCATCAGTTTGGGGATGTCTTCCCGGCGCTCCGCCAGTTTGGGCAGGTGTACGCGAATTACGTTCAGGCGGTGGAACAAGTCTTCGCGGAAGCTGCCGGCCTGCACCAGTTTTTCCAGATCCTGGTGTGTGGCGGCGATGATGCGCACATCCACTTTGATGGGGGTGGTGCCGCCTACCCGGTAGAATTCGCCATCGGCCAGTACCCGCAGCAGGCGGGTCTGGGTGTCGGCGGGCATATCGCCGATTTCGTCCAGAAACAGGGTGCCGCCGTTGGCTTGCTCAAAACGGCCCTGGCGGGTGGCGCCGGCGCCGGTGAAGGCGCCTTTTTCGTGGCCGAACAGTTCCGATTCAATCAGGTCTTTGGGAATGGCGGCCATGTTCAGGGCGATGAACGGGTTGTGGGCCCGGGGGCTGTGGTTGTGCAGGGCCTGGGCCACCAGTTCTTTACCGGTGCCACTCTCGCCGTTGATCAGTACGGTAATGTTGGAGTTGGAGAGCCGGCCGATGGCGCGAAAGACCTCCTGCATGGCGGGCGCTTCGCCGATGATTTCCAGGTTTTTCTGAACTGACTCGATCTGCGGTTCCGCCGCCGCTTTCTTCTCGTGGCTATGCGCAATGGCGCGTTTGACCAGGGCCACGGCTTCGTCCACATCAAACGGCTTGGGCAGGTATTCGAAGGCACCGGTCTGGTAGCTGGTCACCGCGCTGTCCAGGTCGGAGTGGGCGGTCATGATGATAACGGGCAGGTCCGGGTGCTTTTTCACGATCCGGGACAGCAGGGTAATGCCGTCTACGCCGGGCATGCGGATGTCGCTGATGATGGCATCCGGTTGTTCGTGCTCCAGGCGCATCATGATGCTTTCACCGCTGTCGAATACGCGGGGGTGCAGGCCAGCCTGGGTCAGGGCACGGTCCAGTACCCAGCGGATGCTTTTGTCGTCGTCTATGATCCAGACGTTTCCCGTTCGGCTCATTGGTTGTCCTCCAGAGGCAGGAAGATGATGAAGTCGGTTCTTCCCGGTTCACTCTCGCATTCCACCAGCCCGCGGTGCTGGCCGATGATGCTTTGGGTAATGGAAAGCCCCAGGCCCGTGCCGGACGCCCGGCCACTGATCATGGGGTAGAAGATGTTCTGCAGCAGTTCCGGCGGTATACCCGGGCCGTTGTCGATGATGTCTACCCGGCACACCAGGCGGTGGCGTCGGTGGCCGATGGTGAACTGGCGCAGGGCCCGTGTGCGGAAGGTGATGGTGGGCATGT
>CAYUNQ010000207.1:0-322 GCA_964446185.1 uncultured Marinobacter sp.
CCTCTACGCCATCGAGCATCTCGTTGCGGATGCGCACGTTGGCGAAGGTGCCGCGCATCATCACCTCATGGTTACCCCGTCGCGAGCCGTAGGAGTTGAAGTCTTTCGGTTCCACACCATGCTCCTGCAGGTATTTGCCGGCAGGGGTATCGGGCTTGAAGGAACCGGCCGGAGAGATGTGGTCGGTGGTGACCGAATCCCCCAGCAGGGCGAGGATGCGGCAATCCAGGCCTGTCGCTTCCGATCCGCCGCCCTCATAGAACGGGGGCCGGCGGATGTAGGTGGACGTGCCATCCCAGGCATAACGGGTGCTTTTGGAAGC
>CAYUNQ010000207.1:332-3971 GCA_964446185.1 uncultured Marinobacter sp.
TCATCAATGGCCTCGGGCTGCTCGCCCATGCCCTCGAAGAACGGCGGATGCTGGATGTAGGTGGACTTGTCGCTCCACTCGTACACCTTGCTTTCCGGCACCTTGATGGACTTCCAGATGTCGTCGCCCTCGAACACCTCGCCGTATTCCTTGCGGAACATGTCGGTTTTCACTTTCTCGACGGCCTCGGCGATTTCCGCCTGGCTGGGCCACAGGTCGTTCAGGTACACCGGGTTGCCGTCTTGGTCGGCCCCCAGCGGGTCTTTGGTCAGATCCACCCGCACGTTGCCAGCCAGGGCGTAGGCCACCACCAGCGGCGGTGAAGCCAGCCAGTTAGTTTTCACCAACGGATGCACCCGGCCCTCGAAGTTGCGGTTGCCAGACAGCACCGAGGCCACGGTCAGGTCCCCATCAAGGATGGCTTTCTCAACCGCTTCCGGTAGCGGGCCGGAGTTACCGATACAGGTGGTGCAGCCATAACCCACAAGGTTGAAGCCCAGCGTGTTCAGGTCATCCTGCAGGCCGGCCACTCTCAGGTACTCGGTGACCACCTTGGAGCCCGGGGCCAGTGAGGTCTTCACCCAGGGCTTGGTTTTCAGGCCTTTGGCAACAGCTTTGCGGGCAATCAACCCGGCGGCCATCATCACACTGGGATTGGAGGTATTGGTACAGGAAGTAATCGCCGCAATCACCACGGCGCCCGGGTCCAGCCGGGATTGCTTTCCGTTCATGTGCAGCGTCTGGCTCGCCGGATGTTCGAAATAGGCTTCATCAACGCCCACGGCGGTACCGCCGCCTTCCGATTCCATCGTCACTTCCCGGGGGCTGGCCGGGCCTTCAGCAGTTTCCATGACAAGCTCAAAGGCCGACTTCATGCTCTTCAGGGCCACCCGGTCCTGGGGCCGTTTCGGGCCGGCCAGGCTGGCTTCCACCTCGCCCATGTCCAGTTCAAGGCTGTCGGTGTAGACGGGTTCATGGCCCGGCTCGCGCCACAGGCCCTGGGCCTTGGCGTAGTTCTCCACCAGTTCCAGCAATTTCTCATCGCGGCCGGTCAGGCGCATGTAGGTGATGGTCTGTTCGTCCACCGGGAAGAAACCGCAGGTGGCGCCGTATTCCGGCGCCATGTTAGCGATGGTGGCCCGGTCGGCCACCGGCATGTCTTTCAGGCCGTCGCCGTAGAATTCCACGAACTTGCCCACCACGCCTTTCTTGCGCAGCATTTCCACCACGGTCAGTACCAGGTCGGTGGCAGTAATGCCTTCCCGCAGCTTGCCGGTAATCTTGAAACCGATGACTTCAGGAATCAGCATGGAAACCGGCTGGCCCAGCATGGCGGCTTCCGCCTCGATACCCCCCACACCCCAGCCGAGAATACCCAGGCCGTTGATCATGGTGGTGTGGGAATCGGTACCCACCAGGGTGTCCGGATAGGCAATGGTTTTGCCGCCCACCTCTTTTTGCCAGACGGTCTTGCCCAGATATTCCAGGTTCACCTGATGGCAAATACCGGTGCCGGGCGGCACCACCCGAAAGTTGTCAAAGGCCTGCTGGCCCCAGCGCAGGAACTCGTAGCGCTCCTGGTTGCGCTCCATCTCGATGGCGACGTTGTCCCGGAAGGAATCGGCAGTGCCGAATTCATCCACCATCACTGAATGGTCAATCACCAGATCCACCGGCGACAGCGGGTTGATCAGGGCAGGGTCCTTGCCGGCGTTTTTCACCGCCTCGCGCATGGCCGCCAGGTCGACCACCCCGGGTACACCGGTGAAGTCCTGCATCAGCACCCGGGCCGGGCGGAACTGAATCTCGGTATCGGAGCTACGGTCTTTCAGCCACTGCACCATGGCATCAATATGGGAACGGTCGACCGTGATGTCGTCTTCGTTGCGCAGCAAGTTCTCCATCAAGACTTTCAGGGAGAACGGCAGGCGGTTCAGGTCGCCCAGGGTGTCGGCCGCTTTCGGCAGGCTGTAGTAGTGGAAGGTCTTGCCGCCGGCGTTAAGGGTAGAGAGGGTATTCAGGCTGTCTTTACTTGATGATGTATTCGACATACGGTGCCTCCTCTTGCAGTCTGTCTAATAACTATTGCACCGAAAAGCCAGACTTCAACCGGGGCCGGTGAATGTTCAGCATTTCTCCGGTGAATGCGCGGTAAACCGTGGCTTGCGTTGACACCGCCAGCTATCTGAACAATGCTGATTCACAGTTAGAATCCATTGCCACCCGACACCACAGGCCGCAACTTGACCAAGGCACCGACCCAGAACCTGCCCGGCATCTCGACCGAAGATTCACTGACGCTGTTGCGAACAACAGCTGAGTTGTCGTTCAACTCGATCCTGGTGACCGATGCCAAACACCGGATTCTTTACGCCAACCCGGCCTTCTGCCGGACAACCGGGTACACCCAGGCCGAGCTGATTGGCCAGAACCCGCGCATTCTTCAGGGTCCCATGACGGAAGCCACCGTTATCAACAAGCTGCGTCATGACCTGGAAACCACCGGGTATTTCACCGGCTCTACCTTCAATTACCGCAAGGATGGCCGCCCGTACCTGGTGGAATGGACCATCTCACCGGTGATGGCCGAGTCCGGAAAGCCCCGTTTTTACATTTCGATACAAAAAGACATCACCCAGCTGCAGGCCGAGCAGTCCACCGGTAACCTGTTCATCAAAGCCATCGATGCGGCCTACGACGGCATTTTTATTACCACCGCCGATGGCGTGATCGAGTTTGCCAACCAGGGCTTCGAGATCATCACCGGCTACCGGCCGGCGGAAGTGGTAGGCCTGAAGCCGTCGGTACTGAAATCCGGCGAACACGACGACGCCTTCTACAAGGATCTCTGGAGCCACCTGACCAGCGGCGTGCCCTTCCGGGCCATGGTGGTGAACCGCCACAAGCATGGCCACAAGATCCATTGCCAGCAGACCATCACTCCGGTGAAGAATGCACAGGGCGAGATCAGCCACTACATCAGCATCATCAAGGACCTGAGCGACCGGGTGTTTGAGGAACTGATGCTGAGAGAGCAGGCTTCCCACGATGGCCTGACCGGGCTGCTGAACCGCCGGGCCGGTGAGATTGAACTGGACCTGGCCCTGCTTAAAGCCCAGGAAAACAACGCACCGTTCTGTATCCTGATGGCAGATATCGACAACTTCAAAGCGGTCAACGATACCTTCGGTCACAACCGGGGCGATGAGGTGATCGAAAGCGTGGCCCGAACCCTGGAACAGGAAATCCGTAAAACCGACAAGGCTGTGCGCTGGGGTGGCGAGGAGTTTATTGTGTTGCTGCCGTTCTGCGGGCTTAACAAAGCAACCGCTATTGCCGAAAGTATCCGCACGGCCCTCGCGGACAGGGATTTCGACAAGATGGGCCGGATGACCCTCTCCATCGGGGTGACTGAGTCCCGGTACGGAGACACGCCCACAGCTATTCTGGACCGGGTAGACAAGCTGCTCTACGACTCCAAGCACAACGGCAAAAACAGGGTGACCGCCGGCTGAGCTGCGGGGCACCGGAATCCCGCAGTGTGAACACAATGGCTGCGACCCCCTGCCAGTTCTGTCATCATTAGCGCCTGTTTTCTGACGGACCAGGATCCTCTCCGTGAAGCACGATTGTCATTAC
>CAYUNQ010000208.1:0-3925 GCA_964446185.1 uncultured Marinobacter sp.
GTGGATTCACCACCGTGATCAACGAACAGGGTGCAGACCACCACTCCACGGTAACCCGCGTGCGCGCCGGCCTGCAGGCACTGCAAGCCGACATCCCCCAGGGTTGGCCGGACTACGTTCTGCACCAGATGGTGATGGTGACCCGATCCGGCCAGGAAGTGAAAATCTCCAAGCGTGCCGGCAGCTACGTAACCATTCGGGACCTGATCGACGAAGTGGGCCGCGACGCCACCCGCTTCTTCCTGGCCGCACGCCGTGTCGATTCCCAGTTGACCTTCGATATCGACCTGGCCCGCTCCCAGACCAATGAAAACCCGGTGTATTACATCCAGTATGCCCATGCCCGGATTTGCAGCGTACTGCGCAAACTGGCGGCCGAAGGCGTACAGCGGGGCCTGAACGAGTGTGTGGGCGATTTGAGCCTGCTGACCCTGGATGAAGAAAAAGAACTGGCCAACCAGCTGGCCAAGTACCCGGAACTGATTGCCAATTCCGCCGCCCAGCGCGAGCCGCACCACCTCACCCACTACCTGCGTGAGCTGGCCGGCCAGTTCCACACCTACTACAACGCCCACAAGGTGTTGATTGAAGACACTGCCCTGCGGGACGCCCGTGTGAGCCTTTACCTGGCAGTACGCCAGGTGATTGCCAACGGCCTGGACCTGCTGGGCGTGAGCGCACCGGAAGAGATGTAAGCCGGCCATGGCCAGAGACTACGCCAAAAAGGATCGCCCCGCGGGCAAAGGCGCCGCTGCCCCCAGGCAGAAGGCCACCCCCCGCAAGGCAGAAAAACCCAAGCGCAGCGCCCCTGCGCACAGGCAACACGGGAGCTTGTCCTTGAAGTGGATTCTGTCTCTGGCCGCCGTGGGTGGCTTTATCGGTTTTATCGTTTACCTGAACACCCTGCCTGCCGGCCCGAGCGCACCGCAACAGGCCGCCCCGGCCCAGCAACAGCAAAACCCTGCGGCTACCAAGGCCCGGCAGGACGCCGCCCGGCAAAAGGAGCAGAATTTCCGCTTCTATGAAATGCTGCCGGAATCTGAAGTGGTGCCCCCGGAGGTACAGGAATACACCCCCGGCCCGGCCAAGCAACAGTTTGACTATGTTGTTCAGTCCGGCTCGTTCCGCAACAAAGAAGACGCCGAACGCCAGCGCGCGCAGATTGCCTTTCAGGGCCTGCGTGCCCATGTCCAGCAAATTACCCAGGACAACGGCGGCATCTGGTACCGAGTGAATGTTGGCCCGTTTACCTCCCGCAGCCAGATGAACTCGGCTGTGGACAAGCTGGTGTCCATCAATATCCAGCCTTTGGTGCGGAAGGTTCCCAAAGAAGGCTAGGCTTCCGCCAACCCTGCCCACGCAGCTACTTGAATTCCCGCCAGCCGCCTCCATAAACGTGGAATACTCTTTTCACACAGGCAACTGGAGCCAAAATGACTACCATAGTTTCCGTCCGCCGGGACGACGAAGTCGCCATGGGCGGCGATGGCCAGGTTTCTCTGGGCAACACCGTCATGAAAGGCAACGCCCGCAAAGTGCGCCGTTTGTACAACGGTCAGGTTATTGCCGGGTTTGCCGGTGGCACTGCAGACGCCTTTACCCTTTTTGAACGCTTTGAGGCCCAGCTTGAGAAGCACCAGGGGAACCTCACCCGCGCGGCGGTGGAGCTGGCCAAAGACTGGCGTAGTGACAGGGCCCTGCGCAAGCTGGAAGCCTTGCTGGCGGTGGCAGACAAGACTGCCTCGCTGATTATTACCGGTAACGGCGATGTCATCGAGCCGGAGCAGGGCCTGATTGCCATTGGCTCCGGTGGGGCCTTTGCCCAGGCGGCGGCGCGGGCACTGCTCGAGAATACCGATATGAGCGCCCACGAGATTGCAGAGAAGGCGTTGGAGATTGCCGGCGACATCTGCATCTACACCAACCAGAACCGCACTCTGGAAGTGCTGCCCACCAAAGACTGACCGGAGCGACCATGTCTGCAATGACTCCCCGTGAAATCGTTCACGAACTTAACAAACACATCGTGGGCCAGCAGGAAGCCAAGCGTGCCGTGGCCATTGCCCTGCGTAACCGCTGGCGCCGGATGCAGCTGGACAGCAGCCTGCGTGACGAGATTACCCCCAAGAACATCCTGATGATCGGCCCCACTGGTGTGGGTAAAACCGAGATTGCCCGCCGCCTTGCCAAGCTGGCCGACGCCCCGTTCCTGAAAGTGGAAGCCACCAAGTTTACCGAAGTGGGCTATGTGGGTCGGGATGTCGAATCCATCATCCGGGACCTGGCGGATATGGCCGTGAAAATGCTCCGCGAGAAGGAGATGAAACGGCACGAAAACCGGGCCCTGGACGCGGCCGAAGATCGTATTCTGGATGCCCTGCTGCCGCCGGCACGGGATTTCAACGAAGACAGCCAGCGCACCAGCAACGATTCCGCCACCCGCCAGATGTTCCGCAAGAAACTGCGTGAAGGTGAGCTGGATGACAAGGAAATCGAGATTGACCTGCGCAGCTCGGGCGCCGGCGTGGAGATTATGGCGCCTCCGGGCATGGAAGAAATGACCAGCCAGCTGCAAAGCATGTTCTCCAACCTGTCTTCCGACAAGCGCAAGACCCGGAAGATGAAGGTGGCGGACGCCCTGAAGCGGGCCAAGGACGAAGAAGCCGCCAAGCTGGTGAACGAAGAAGAGATCAAACAGAAGGCGATGCAGGCCGTTGAGCAGAACGGCATCGTGTTTATCGACGAGATCGACAAGGTGGCCAAGCGCTCGGAGAACACCTCATCGGATGTGTCCCGGGAAGGTGTGCAGCGTGATTTGCTGCCGCTGATCGAAGGCAGCACTGTGAGCACCAAGTATGGTGCCGTGCGTACCGATCACATCCTGTTTATTGCCTCTGGTGCGTTCCACCTGTCCAAGCCGTCGGACCTGATCCCCGAGTTACAGGGCCGCCTGCCGATCCGGGTGGAGCTGCAAGCACTGACACCGGACGACTTCAAACGCATCCTGACCGAGCCGGATGCCTCTCTGGTGCAGCAGTATGAAGCCCTGATGGGTACCGAAGGCCTGAACCTGACCTTCACCGAAGACGCCATCGCCCGCATTGCGGAAGTAGCCTACAAGGTGAACGAAACCACCGAAAACATCGGTGCCCGCCGCTTGCATACGGTGCTGGAACGCTTGCTGGAAAGCCTGTCGTTCGATGCCGGCGACAAGGTAACGGAAGTGTTCGAAGTGACCGCCGCCTATGTCGACGAGAAGCTGGGCGAGCTGGCTGAAGACGAAGACCTGAGCCGGTATATCCTGTAAGCCGACAGTCAGGTAAACGAAAGGCCGGAGGGGGTCATCCTGTCCGGCCTTTTTTGTGCCTGCCCGCTGAGCCGCCCCTACTGGGCCCGGGAAAACAGATGGGTAACGTTACTCAGCCCGCTGGCCAGCTTGCCCTTCCCGGCCTGCTTCTTGCGGCCCTTGGCCACATACAGCGGTAACAGTTCGCCATACAGGCTGGTGGAGATGGTGCGCTGCTCGTCTTCCAGGCGGTCCCGACGCAGTTTGATGCCGTATTTCGCCAGTTTCGGTTCCAGCTCATCAGCCCGACTGAGCAGGTCCCGCCTTGTCATCTGGTAGGCGTGTTCGCACACCATGCGCCGGCTCTGGAAACTGAATACGTTGGAGAAGAACAGCTTGGCGTCGTCCCGGGTGGGCTCGAACAACAGGATGTCTTTGTCCGGATAATCCCGGGCGTACTGGGCAATGCCCGACTGCATTCTCGAATAGACCATGGTGCGGAACATCTGGGACAGCAGGTTGGGCATGCCGGAGCGGGTGAGCTCCCCCGGCTTCATGGTGCCGGCCCTCACGGCAGCACTGGCATCGATGGGCACCTGCGGGTTGACTGCGAGCACCAGGTCCGCGCCATCCTCGAAT
>CAYUNQ010000209.1:0-3922 GCA_964446185.1 uncultured Marinobacter sp.
TTCGTGCGTACCGGGGTGATGTCGCTGTTCACCACCTTCCTGACCCTGCTGATTGCCTTCCCCATTGCCTGGTACATTGCCCGCCTGGCCCGGGGCCGGAGCAAGGGCATCCTGTTCCTGGCTTGCCTGATCCCGTTCTGGGCCAGTGAGTTAGTACGTACTTACGGCTGGATGATCCTGCTGCGTGAAAGCGGCCTGTTCAGCTCCTGGCTGCAGGCGCTGGGTTGGGTCGACGGCCCGGTGGAGATGCTCTACAACGACGTGGCGGTGATCATCGGCCTGGTCTACAACGGCCTGTTGTTTATGGTGGTACCGCTGGTGACCACACTGGATGGCATGGACGAGAACCTGGTGGAAGCCGGCTACGATCTGGGCGGCGGCCACGGTACCGTGCTGCGGGAAGTGGTGATCCCCTGGGCCATGCCGGGCATTGTTTCCGGCTGTATCGTGGTGTTCATGCTCACCCTCGGCAGTTACCTGACTCCGATACTGATGGGCGGCAAGGACAGCGCCTGGTTTACCGAGCAGATTTTCACCCAGTTTATTACCCGCTTTAACTGGGAGCAGGGTGCCGCACTGGGGGTCTTGCTGCTGGTGTTGTCGTCGCTGATGGTGTGGCTTGGCCTGAAACTCACCGGCCAGTCACTGCGCAAGGTGATGGGGTGATGCCATGATCCGTTCCGTGCCCCGGTCCCGGTTGTTTGATGCTCTCTACCTGGGCTACCTGGTAGCGTTCTTTGTGTACCTGGCCCTACCGCTGCTGGTAACGGCCGTGTTTGCCTTCAACGATTCACCCTTTCCGTCATTACCCTGGCAGGGATTTACCCTGGACTGGTACCTGGCCGATGGCAGTGACGGGCGCACCGGGCTGTTTCACGACGATGGTTTGCTGGGTGCCCTGTGGGTCAGTACCAAAATCGCTTTCTGGGTGACCCTCGGCAGTGTCGCGCTGGGTTGCGTGAATGCGGTGCTGTTCGAGCGTTTGCAGTTCCGGGGCAAGGAATTTCTGTATCTGCTGATGCTGTTGCCACTGGTGATCCCCGGCGTCATTCTGGGGGTGTCCATCCTGGTGTTCTACAGCGGCACGGCCAATGAAGTGTCGCGGCTGTGGGGCATCGAACTGGATGTGTTCCGGCCCGGGATGACCCTGGTGGTGATGGGTCAGGTGACCTTTATCACCACCCTGGCTACCCTGGTGATCGGTGCCCGTCTGCGCAAGTTCGACCGGCAGCTGGAGGAAGCAGCGCTGAATCTGGGCGCGACACCGCTGGTGGCCTGGTTTACCGTGACCTTGCCCTGGTTGCTGCCGTCCATCCTGGGGGCGGCCGCCATGGCGTTCCTGATGTCGTTCGAAAACTTCAACACTACCGTGATGCTCACGGGCAGCGATACGCCGCTGACCGTAGCGTTGTTTAATCGCCTGCGGGAAGGCTCCACGCCAGTTCTCAATGCGGTGGCGTTGTTTCTGATGGTGGTGTCAGCCCTGCTGGCCCTGTTTACCTTGCGGCAAAAGCGTACCTGATAACCGAAAACCGACCGCAACCAGGTGGCTGCGGCCGGAGCATGACGGTCAGTGCCAGATATTGCTGTCGATTTTCTCGTGCAATTCCGGGTAATCCTGTGACTTGAAGTGGGGTACCAGGCCTTCCTTGCGCTGGGCCAGGTAGTCCTTGGTCAGTTTCACCACAGTGCCGGACAACAGCACAATGGCAATCAGGTTGATGGTCGCCATCAGTCCCATAGAGGCATCGGCAGCGTTGAACACGGTTACCACGGCCTCGTAACCACCCCAGACCACCATGCCCAATGCTGCCAGGCGCAGGATAGTCAGGCCAAGGGTATTGCCGCCCTTCAGGTACACCAGCGCGTTTTCGGCGTAGGTGTAGTTGGCCACAATAGAGGTAAAGGCAAAGAACAGGATGGCGATGGCAATGAAGTAACCGCCGAATTCTCCCAGATGCACTTCCATCGCCTGTTGGGTGAGCTGGGTGCCGGTTACGCCGGAACCCGGTTCCAGCACGCCGGCCAGCAGGATCATCACCGCAGTGGCGGTACAGATAATGATCGTGTCGACAAACACACCAAACGCCTGAACAAGGCCCTGCGACGAGGGGTGGTGCGGTGCCGGAGTGGCGGTGGCAGCGATGTTCGGGGCAGAACCCATGCCGGCTTCGTTGGAGAACAGACCGCGTTTGATGCCGTTGAGCATGGCGGCGGTGACAGAACCGGCTGCGCCACCGGCGGCTTCTTCAAGGCCGAATGCACTCTTGACGATCATCGCCACGATACCCGGCACTTCGGTGATGTTCATGGCCATCACAATCAGCGCCAACAGCACGTAGGCACCGGCCATGAACGGCACCACGAATTCCGCGAAGCGTACAATTTTGCGCAGGCCGCCGAAAATCACGATGCCGGCAAAGACAGCGATCACAATGCCGACACCCAGCTTGGGTACGCCAAAGGCACCTTCCATGGCATCGGCAATGGAGTTGGCCTGTACCGCGTTGAACACCAGGCCGAAGGAGATGATCAGGCATACCGCAAAAATGGCGGCCGCCCAGGGTGCTTTCAGGCCCTTGGCAATGTAAACCGCCGGGCCGCCCCGGTACTGGCCTTTGCCGTCCCGCACCTTGTACAGCTGTGCCAGGGTGCTTTCGGCATAGCCGGTGGCCATGCCTACCAGCGCCACCATCCACATCCAGAAAATGGCACCGGCACCACCCAGATAGAGGGCAACCGCGACGCCGGCCAGGTTACCTGTGCCTACCCGTGAAGCGAGGCTGGTACACAGGGCCTGGAACGGCGAAATCCCGTGTACATCGCTCTCGCGGGAACCGCGGATAGCACGGACCATTTCGCCAAAGTTGATGAACTGCAGAAAGCCCAGGCGAATGGTAAAGAAAATACCGACGGCCAGCAGGCCGTAAACGAGGACATAGCCCCAGAGAATCGAGTTAAGAAAATCGACAATCGCAGTCATGGAGTGACGCCTTTAGGTTTGATCAGACCACCAGTACAGGGCACTTGGCCTGGGAGGCCACCCGGTGGGATACACTGCCCAGGAACACGCCGTCCTTGTCGCTGTTGGTGCCCTTGGTACCAACCACGATCAGATCCGCTTCCTTGTCCTGGGCAAACTTCACAATCACCTTGGACGGCCGGCCCGCTTTCACGAACCCACGTACCTTGGTGGCACCATGCTCCTTGGCAAACTCCTTGGCGTGGTTGACCACTTCCTTGGCGTAGTCCGACAGCACCTTGTCTGGAATTTCCATGTCATCCGGGCGCCCGATCGATAGCGAGGCTTCGAACAGGCTGTGGTGTTTGTATACGCAGATGATGAAGATTTCCGCGTCCGGCATCAGTTGCTGCAGTTCGATGGCCTTGTCCAGGGCCTTCAATGAGGTTTTGGAACCGTCTACGGCAGCCAGAATTCGTTTGAACATACCAGTCTCCTGTCAGTGGCCGGTTGCCCGGTTCAGTCTCGGTAAGCCAGGTCCCGCAGGAACAGCGCGATATCCGGGAAGGCGATGATCAGCCCGGCAGCTGCCACCAGCATGAAGATGAACGGCGGCGTACCGCGAATCACTTCCAGGTACGGCCGCTTGAAAATGGCGATCGCGGTGAATATGTCGCAACCGAAGGGCGGCGTGGCTGAGCCGATGGCCACCTGCAGGGTGATCAATACACCCACCAGCACCGGGTCCAGCCCGGTGGCCTGGATGGCCGGGGCGAAGATCGGGGTGAGCACCAGAATCACCACAATCGGGTCTACAAACATGCAGGCAATGAAGAAGGCTACACAGATGGCGATCAGCACACCGACCGGGCCGGCATCGTTCACACCCACCGCTTCCAGAATGGTTTGCGGAATCTGGGCGAAGGAGATAATCCAGGAGAAGCCGTTACCGACGGCCAC
>CAYUNQ010000210.1:0-3921 GCA_964446185.1 uncultured Marinobacter sp.
GCCTCGGCCTGGCGCTGCACCAGCCGGTGAGAGAAGGTGATCGGAGCTGGCATCAGCACGTCGGTCTCGTTGCTGGCATAGCCGAACATCAGGCCCTGGTCGCCCGCGCCCTGGTCTTCCGGCTTCTGGCGGTCAACGCCTTGGGCGATATCCACGGACTGCTTGCCGATGATGTTGATTACGCCACAGGTGTCGCCGTCGTAGCCCACATCCGAGGAGGTGTAGCCGATGTCTTTGATCACGCCACGCACCAGGTCTTCCAGGTCTACCCAGGCACTGGTGGTGATTTCACCGCCAACGATGGCCACACCGGTTTTCACCATGGTTTCGCAAGCTACGCGAGCGTGCGGGTCGTCGGTCAGGATGGCGTCCAGTACCGCGTCGGAGATCTGGTCGGCCAGTTTGTCCGGGTGGCCTTCAGAGACCGACTCGGAGGTGAAAATGTTGTAGTCAGACATAGTGGTGCTCCTCTGTGAGCGTTTTCAAAATCGGTGTACGTAATTCTACGTACGTCAATATCAAAGTTTTTTGATGTTCCAGTGTCTGCGCGGGCTTCAGGCCGTTCCAGACGTTTTCCAGAATTCCCGTACCTGCACCTGGAAGCCGTTGCGCAGGCCGATAAACAGTTGCTCGCCCGCAGTCAGGCCGGCATCGGCCGCCCAGGCGGTGAGTTCTTCCGGCTCGAAGCCCAGCCACAGGTCGCCGCAGTTCTCCTTGGCCCAGTCCTGGTCGTGGCTGCACAGGTCGCTGACGATAAAACAGCCACCGCTGTTCATCAGAGCTGCGGCGTCCAGAAAGATGTCCGCCGGGCTGGGTACGTGGTGCAGCACCATGTTGGCGACAATCAGGTCAAAGGCATCGCCCCGGGCCAGTACCGTGTCGGTGACACCTTCAATAAGGTCGACGTTGTTCAGCCGTTCCTCAATACAGGTGCGGGTGGCCTTGGCCAGCATGTCCTTGCTGTTATCCAGCCCCACCACATGATCAAACAGTTGTGACAGCACCGGCAGGAAGCCGCCTTCACCGGGGCCGATTTCCAGCACGCTGCGCCAGTCCTGCCGTGCTGCCCGCTTGCGGATCAGCTCGGCGGTGGGCTCCGCATACAGGTCAAAGGCGGCGATCAGTTCCTGCTGTTCCCGGAACTGCTCCGAATGCCGGGAGAAGAAGGCCTGGGACTGTTCCGCCCGCTGCTCGCGGATGGCCTCGATTTTGTCTTCCAGCTGCGGAGGCAAGGGCACCCGGTCTACGGTCTCGAAAATCTGCCGGATGGCCTGGTCTGCCAGCTTGTCGCCGTCCAGGTTCAGGGGGCGGCGGTAGAAAATGGCATTGCCTTCCCGCTGGGGCTCCAGCAACCCGGCTTTGTGCATCACCTTCAGGTGGTGGCTCATGCCGGACTGGCGCATATCAAACATCTGGCTCAGCTCCAGCACACCGAAGGTGTCACGGCGCAGCACCCGCAGGATCTCCAGGCGCAAGGGATCGCCGCTCGCCTTGAAGATCGGTACCAGAGTGTCCACCGAGGACAATTCGTTCGCATGTGCATTGAGTGAGGTCATGGTTGGCAAGTGTAGGGGGGTTCGATTGATCGATCAATAGCCATATCAAAATTTTTTGATATAGGTTTATAGCGTTTGTGAAATCAGTCGCTTTGGTGATTTTGTACCGGCGCCATCGGAAAACCACTACATATGGATTTGCCCCGGCACACAGTAATCGGCGAAAATACTCGCCTTCTTTTTGAGCAGTTTTTGCAGCTTGAAGTCTTTTCCTGAAAAACACTGGAGAATTGTCAATGCCGTCCCGTAAAGATCTCGCCAACGCCATTCGCGCGCTGAGCATGGATGCGGTTCAGAAAGCCAAGTCCGGCCACCCGGGTGCGCCCATGGGTATGGCGGATATCGCCGAGGTACTGTGGAACGATTACCTGAGCCACAACCCGGCCAACCCGCAATGGGCCAACCGTGACCGTTTTGTACTGTCTAACGGCCATGGCTCCATGCTGCAGTACTCCCTGCTGCACCTGAGCGGGTACGACGTTAGCATTGACGACATCAAGAACTTCCGGCAGCTGCACTCCAAGACTCCGGGGCACCCGGAATACGGTTACACGCCGGGTATCGAAACCACGACCGGCCCGCTGGGGCAGGGCATTGCCAACGCCGTTGGTTTCGCGCTGGCCGAGAAATCCCTGGCGGCGCAGTTCAACCGCCCGGGCCACGACATTGTGGACCACTACACCTATGCGTTCCTGGGCGACGGCTGCCTGATGGAAGGCATCTCCCACGAAGTGGCTTCCCTGGCCGGTACCCTGGGCCTTGGCAAGCTGGTGTTCTTCTATGACGACAACGGCATTTCCATCGACGGCGAAGTGGAAGGCTGGTTTACCGACAATACTCCGCAGCGTTTTGAGTCCTACGGCTGGCAGGTAATTCCGGACGTTGACGGCCACGATGCCGACGCCATCCGCGCGGCTGTTGAACAGGCCCGGGCCAACACCGAGCAGCCGACACTGATCTGCTGCAAGACCATCATCGGCTTTGGTTCCCCCAACAAGCAGGGCAAGGAAGATTGCCACGGTGCCCCGCTGGGTGACGATGAAATCGCCCTGACTCGCGAGGCTCTGGGCTGGCAGCATGGCCCGTTTGAAGTGCCCTCTGAAATCTATGCCGCCTGGGATGCCAAAGAGAAAGGCGCAGCGGCCCAGAAGGCCTGGGAAGACAAGTTCGCCGCCTACGAAAAGGCCGAGCCGGAACTGGCAGCTGAATTCAAGCGCCGTATGGCGGGCGAGCTGCCGGCGGACTTTGCCGAGAAAGCCCAGGCCTACATCCAGGAGTGCCAGGACAAGGGCGACACCATCGCCTCCCGCAAGGCCTCCCAGAACACACTGAATGCCTACGGCCCGCTGCTGCCGGAACTGATGGGTGGCTCTGCCGACCTGGCCGGTTCCAACCTGACCATCTGGTCTGGCTGCAAAGGCGTGAGCAAGGAAGACGCTTCCGGTAACTACATTTACTACGGCGTTCGTGAGTTCGGTATGGCTGCGATCATGAACGGCATCGCCCTGCACGGCGGCTTTGTTCCTTACGGCGCAACCTTCCTGATCTTCATGGAATATGCCCGTAACGCGGTGCGCATGGCCGCGCTGATGAAGCAGCGTTCCATCTATGTATTCACCCACGACTCCATCGGCCTGGGCGAAGACGGCCCCACCCACCAGCCCATCGAGCAGATGGCCAGCCTGCGCACCACGCCCAACATGAGCATGTGGCGCCCGGCCGATGCCGTGGAATCTGCGGTAGCCTGGAAAGCCGCCCTGGAGCGCAATGACGGCCCCACCGCCATGGTGTTCTCCCGTCAGAACCTGCCGCACCAGCAGCGTGATGCAGAACAACTGGCTAACGTCGCCAAGGGCGGCTATGTGCTGTCTGACAGCGAAGGCACCCCGGAGCTGATCCTGATCGCCACCGGCTCTGAAGTGGGCCTGGCCCAGGACGTTGCCGCCAAGCTGCGCGAGCAGGGCAAGGCCGTGCGCGTGGTTTCCATGCCGTCCACCGACGTGTTCGACGCCCAAAGCGCCGAGTACAAGCAGCAGGTACTGCCGCTGGAAGTTACCAACCGTATCGCCATCGAAGCCGGCATTGCCGACTACTGGTACAAGTACGTGGGGCTGGACGGTCGCGTTGTGGGCATGACTACCTTCGGTGAGTCTGCTCCCGCAGGCGAGCTGTTCAAGGAATTCGGCTTCACCGTCGACAACATCCTGGAAGTGGCTGCGGAACTGCTGGACGCCTGATGACCAACTCGACGCCGTTTCGCATCGCCATCAACGGGTACGGCCGCATCGGCCAGTGCGTGTTGCGGGCTCTTTATGAAAACGGCTATCGCGACCATCTGCAGGTGGTCGCGATCAACGAGTTGTCG
>CAYUNQ010000211.1:0-3910 GCA_964446185.1 uncultured Marinobacter sp.
ACAGTTGGCAATGGTCTCACCGCCTTCCTGATAGGCCTCGCAGCGGGTAAAGATGATGTTCTTGGTGATCTTGTAGGTTTCAGCCCGGGCAAATACCGGTTTATGGGGCTCGGCTGGGCGCATGTAGTCCACCCGTAAGTCCAGGGTCGGGCAGAGTTCGAATTCGTCCAGGGCACAGATCATCACCGAGCCGGAGGTGGTATCCATCAGGGTGGTGATGGCGCCACCGTGGATCACGCCGGTGTCCGGGTTACCGATAATTTTGTCACTATAGGGCAATTCCATAACCAGGTAGCCTTCACCCGCTTCCCGTGCGACCAGGCCCAGCTCCCGGGCCTGGTTCAGCGTGTTCACAAACCGGTTGACCCGGTTAATTCGGGTTTCGTCATTCATTCAGGAAGATCCTGCAAGTCAGTTTTTCGTTTTTGCGTCGTCACCCGTGCGGGCGGGGGTGGATTCTTCAAATACTTTGCCGGCACGCAAGGATGCCAGGGCATCAGAGTGGAATTCCCTGCGGTAGAGCACGTATACCACCAGGGTAGCCGCCCCGATTAGAGCCAGCGGATGGATAAACCAGGCCACTACGGCGAGCGCATAGTAATAGGAACGCAGGCCAAGGTTAAAGGTGTCGCCCGCCTGGTTGCAGATGGCACCGGCACTGCGGGCAAAGGCTTCCCTCGCTGCCGGGCTGGTTTTGCTGTCGTCGGGCATGGGGGCGCTGCCGATCATCACCGCCACGAAGTTGTACATGCGCATCGACCAGGTGAACTTGAAGAAGGCGTAGACAAACACCACCATCAGCACCACCAGCCGCAACTCCCAGATTTCCCGGGAGGGTACGACCCCGAACGGCATGGTGGCGAATACTTCCATGGCTTCACTGGTGTAACCCAGTGCCGTGATGATACCCGCAAGGATCAGCAGGCAGCTGGAGGCAAAGAACGCACCGTTGCGCTCAAGGTTACCCACCACAGAGGCATCGGAGATACGGTTGTCCCGCTTGAGCATCACCCTCATCCAGTCTTCACGGTAAAGATCCAGTGTGTTGGAGAGACAAGACCGGGAGTTGGCTCGGTTACGGGAGTACCAGGTGTACCCACCCCAACAAACCAGAAACCAGGCCAGTGCCAGATAATCCAGGTAGTTTGCCATCAGGTGTTTAAATATCCGGGTCGGGTTAGGTGCAAATTCAATGTGCTAATATGATACGCGATGGCTATCTGGCGGGCCACTTCCCCGCAAAATCCTGCGCGGAAAACGCGGGGCAACTGGTTACCGATCCCTACAGGAGTAAAACGTGAAATCCGGATCCTTTGGCCGTTTGTGTATTGTTCTCTCATTAATGGCGGTCTTTGCCGGCTGCGCTGTTAACCCGGTAACCGGCAAAAAGCAGCTATCGCTGATTTCCGAAGGCGAAGAACTCGCTCTGGGGGCGGAACAGTACACACCCACACAGCAAACCCAGGGCGGGCAATTCTACATTGATCCGGAGTTGACCGTGTATGTTCGGGAGGTGGGCATGAAGATGGCGCAAGTCAGCGACCGCCCCGACCTGCCCTATGACTTCGTTGTACTGAACAACAGTGTACCCAACGCCTGGGCCCTGCCCGGCGGCAAGATCGCCATTAACCGGGGCCTGCTGGTGAAGCTGGACGACGAAGCCCAGCTGGCTTCGGTTCTCGGCCATGAAATCGTGCATGCAGCCGCCCGGCACAGCGTGCAACGCATGCAGCAGGGCATGCTGATCAGCGCGGGCATGGCGGGTATCGGCATTGCAGTATCCGATAACGAGTGGGCCGGCCTGATTATGGGCGGTGCCGCGGTGGGCGCCCAGCTGGCACTGGCCCAGTATAGCCAGGGGGACGAGCTGGAGTCCGATGCCTATGGCATTAAATATATGAGGGCGGCCGGTTACGATCCGCAGGCGGCAGTGGAGCTTCAGGAGTTGTTTCTGCAATTGTCTGAAGGCCGGGACAGTGACTGGCTGAGTGGGCTGTTCGCCAGCCACCCACCGTCGGCACGGCGGGTGCAGGCCAACCAGCAACTGGTACAGGAGATTGGCGGAGGCGGCTATCGGGGCCGGGAGGCCTACCAGCACCGGATCGCTTTGATCAAAAAACTCCAGCCCGCCTACGATGCCCACGACAAAGCCATGAAACTGGCATCGGAGGGAGATTTCGACGGCGCCCTGGCCTCTGTCAACCAGGCCATCAAGGCGGAACCCCGTGAAGCCATGTTCTTTGCCCTGCGCGGGCGCATCTACAAAGCGCAGGACCAGCCTGAAAAAGCCCGGGCCGACTTCGACAAAGCCGTCTCGCTTTACCCTGAAATGTTCGAATACCAACTCTATAACGGCCTGAACGAGCTGGCGCTGAACAACCTGACAAAAGCCCGCCAACACCTTGAGCGGGCCAATCAGGTGGTGCCTACCTCTATTGCTTACCTGCGGCTGGGGGATATTTCCCGGCAGCAAGGCCAGCGAAATGAAGCGGTGCGCTATTACTCTGCCGCCGCCGAAGCCGGCGGCGATGTGGGCGAAGAAGCCAAGCGGAAACTGGCCGCGATGACCAACTGAACCGGTTGGTCCACCCATAAAAAACCGGAGGTTAACCGCCTCCGGTTTTTTTGTGCCTGATCAATTTGCCAGTGTGACGCCCGCTTCGTGTCAATGAACGCATTGACTTCTAGAGCAATAACTCTAAAAATCACTAAAACCAACAACAACCGGATAGCGAACATGCTGGTCAAGCGACTCCAACCGATGATGTTTCAGGCCCGACGGCATTATGTGGAACTGATGTTCCAGGTAATGGGGCGGGCCCTGCAGGCAATCAGTGAAGTAGACGAACCCACCCGCGAAGAAGTCCGCGCCCTGCCAGAAGGCTTTCTGTTCGAGATGCAGGTTATGCCCAACGGGCCGAAGCTGATTGTGGAACACACGGGCGACGGCAAAATGCTCTTCCACGGCAACACAGCCCCGCGCCCTGTAGACTTGTCTATCCAGTTCAAACACATGGCGCATGCGTTCCTGGTGTTGTCGTTCCAGGAGAAAACCTCTGTTGCCTTCGCCAACGACCGCATGCTGGTGGATGGCGATGTCAGCTATGCCGTGCGCATGACCCGGGTGCTGAACCGGCTGGAATCGTTCATTCTGCCAAAACTGGTGGCACAACGGGCCGTCAAAGAATACCCCGCCGACCTGCACTTGCCGGAAAAACTGATCAGCGCTGCCCGTATCTACTTCAAAGTTGCCACCCATTTTGTCGAGACAGTGAGAGCATAATGACTAACAAATACTACGAGTTCTTCTGCCCGGTAAAAGTGATTGCAGGTAAAGCCGCCCTGGAACACATTCCGTTTGAACTGACCAGCCTGGCCGCCAGGCGCCCCATGATCATTACCGACAAAGGGGTGCGCGCAGCCGGCCTGCTCGACCCGGTTATCGCAGCCTGTGAAGAAAGCGGACTGGAAATCGTGTCCATTTATGACGACGTACCGCCAGACTCTTCCACTACCGTGGTGCGGGACATTGCCACCGTTTACCGCACGGAAAAGTGCGATTCCATCATCGCCGTGGGCGGCGGGTCTGCTATTGATACCGGCAAGGCGGTCAACATCCTGGTGTCCGAGGGCGGTGACAACATTGCCCAATACAGTGGCGCCGGCGTGCTCAAGCACCCCCTGAAACCCTTCTTCGTGGTGCCGACTACGGCGGGAACCGGCTCCGAGGTAACCTCGGTAGCTGTCATTACTGATGAAAAGAAAGGCGTAAAACTGCCGTTTACCTCACCGTTGCACGGATGCCAATCGGTTACTGTCCTTGAAGTACGGTAGGTTTTTCCGTTACTATCAACGTCGAGGTAATACTCCTTTCGTTCATACCCCGCCGAGGCCGTCCACGGAGCACAGT
>CAYUNQ010000212.1:0-3881 GCA_964446185.1 uncultured Marinobacter sp.
AACCTCAGGTGCGGGCAACGAAATTTTTGTTCGGGGTGGCGAAACCGCAGAAGGGCTGACCCTTGGAGAGCTGGCCCGGCAAAGACCCCATGCTATCGTTCTCGGGCTGTTGCGTCCGACTGCCGGCGGCTGGGACGTCAAGATGCCTGCGCCGGCAGATGCCGTGATAGGCCAGCAGGACCGGCTGGTCATGCTGGCAAGGGACTATGACCACACCGGGCCGGATGCCAAGGCCGAGCCGCTCGTGGCTATTGCGCGGGAGGTGGCACCGGAGCCGGTGAACCACCAGACCGGACTCCACCGTGTGCTGATTCTGGGCTGGAACCGGCGCGTGCCCAGCCTGGTGACCGAGTTCGGCAGCTATGTGGGCCGGTGTTTTGAGGTTGATATGGTGTCTGCCACTCCCCTGGCTGACCGTGAGCAGGAGATGGCCCGGTATGGTGCCGACCTGGGCAGGATCAGCGGGCGTTTGCTGGAGGCAGACTACATGGTGGAGGAGGATCTCAGGCGGCTCAATCCCGGCTCCTACGACACGGTGATGCTCCTGAGCAGCGACCGCATAGGCTCTGGTGAAGAGGCCGATGCCCGGGCCATGGTAGGTTACCTGCAACTTGAGGATATTCTGGAAGGCGCACCGAAACGGCCCCAGGTCATTATGGAGTTGAGTGATCCCGATAACCGTCACCTGCTGTACGGACACCAGAGTGAAATGCTTATCAGCCCGATGGTGCTCAGCCACATCCTTGCCCAGGTTGCACTGCGCCGGGAGCTGCGAGTGGTACTGGATGAGCTTTTCACTGCGGGCGGTGCCGAGATTCAGTTCCGCAGTCCGGAGGACTATCCGCTGCCGGCAAGCGCAGACTTCCGGTTGCTGGAAAAAACCCTGGCAGTCAGAGGGGAAATTGCTCTGGGGCTGTTCAGAAAAGAGGCAGATGAGCGCGGGCGTCATCTGCTGTTGAATCCACCAAGAAGTCAGCACCTTGATGTAAAAGACGGCGATCGTATTGTGGTTCTGAGCGTTAGTTGAGCGAGGTCAGCACAGTCAGTGATTGCTCTGGCTTGATAATTTTTTAGTGGTAGAGTGATTGTTGGCTGGCCAGACAATCTTGGAGAGGTTATGCAATTCAAACTGATTATGGTGTTCGTGGACCAGGACAGAACGGATACAGTGCTTGATGCGGCCCGGGATGCGGGGGCAACCGGTGCAACCATTATCAATAATGCTCAGGGGCAGGGGCACAAACCCCATTACACCTTTTTCGGCTTTGAGTTTATGGGCGCCAGAAGTGTTGTGATGGTATTGGTTGAGGCCGGCCACTCCACGGCGGTTCTGGATGCTGTCTGTGCCGCTGGCCAGCTTGATGAGTCAAGTGAGACGGGGATTGCGATCGAGCTGGACGTCTCCCGGGCGGTTGGCCTTAGCGAGCATATAGAGTTTCTCCGCAAAAAGTCGGGGCAATAACCGACTCAGCTAGCTTTGACTCCTCGGCTCAATGCCGGTCATTTCAAGCTGAAGTGCATCAATGTCTGCCTGTGGGCCAAGAACGACCAGAACGTCATCGGGCGTGAGCCTGGTGCCCGCTTCCGGGTTCCTGACCCGGTTGTTGCTCCTGACCAGCGCAGACACGGTAACCCGGCTATGAGCCCCGACAATGTCCTCAATGGACTTGTTGATCGCCGGGTCACCTTCAAAAACGCGGATTGCGTGCAGCGTCTGGGCATCCGGGTTGCCCTCCAGCAAGATATCCAGCTCACTGCGAAAGATTTCCCTGAGCATCGGATAACGCTCTCGCCGTTGCTCTGCCAGATAGCGCGCTACTTTTCTTACGGGTACTTTCAGGGCCAGTAACAGGTGTGATGCGATCAGCAAGCCGGTTTCAAGGGTTTCCGGAATGACTTCAGTGGCCCCGGACTCTTTCAGTTGCTGGTCAAATCGATCGTTGCTGGTTCGTACAATGGTTTTGAGCTCTGGCCGGATGGCCTGGACAGCCCGCAGCGTCTGCAGCGCCGATGGCAGGTCATTGTGGGTGATGATCAGCATGGAGGCGGTGTTGAGGCCGGCACTCTCCAGTACCTCTTTGTTGGCGCCGTCAGCGCAATAAACCGAGTGCCCGGCCAGGCGGGCTTCGTGCACAATGCCGGGGTCGAGCTCCAGGCCGAGAAACGGGATGCCTTCCTTCTCCAGAAATGCGCCGACCACTTGCCCCGTCCTGCCATATCCACAAACAATGACATGCTCTTCAAAGTCAGAGGGGTGCGGAGTCTCGTCAGCAACCGGAGCCTGGCGCCCGGGTTTTCTGGTAAACAGCAGGCGGCTCAAAGTGCTAGCATGATGCATCAGGAACGGACTGATGAGCATTGAAATGAGAACAGAGGCCAGAACGGTCTGGGCCGTCAGCCCGACAATGGTCTCGCTCTCGATGCCGATCGCAAGCAGGGCAAAGCCGAACTCGCCACCTACCGAGAGAATGATTCCGGTCTTGAAGGCGGTTGGCAGATCAAGGCCGGAGGCCCGGGTAATGGCCGTGACCAGAATGGTTTTTGTCAGAATCAGGACCGCGGCGCCGGCCAGGGCTTCAGGCCAGACTTCCAGCAAGACCGCCGGATCGAACAGCATGCCGACACTGACAAAAAACAGCCCTACCAACACGTCTCTGAACGGGCGAATGGTGGCGTCTACCTGGTGCCTGAACTCAGTATCAGCAAGAATCATTCCGGCCAGGAACGCACCGAACGCCATGGACAGGCCCAGTGCTTCCGTGGTCCAGGCGGCCATCAGAGAAACGAACAGTACGGTCAGGGTGAAAAGCTCAGCGGAGCGGCGGGCCGACACCACGCGGAACAGGGGCTTCAGCAGGTAGCGCCCGATCACCAGTACCAGCACGAGGGCAATACCGGCCTTGAGCAGGGCCAGGGCAAGCTGCCCGGAGATCTCCTGCGCAGCGGCAACACCAAGGACCGGAATAACCACGATAAACGGAACCGCGGTGATATCCTGAAAGACTGAGAGTGTTATCCCCAGTCGGCCATGCCGGGACTGGGCTTCGTTCTGGTCACTCAGTTGCCTGATTATGATGGTGCTTGAGGACTGGGCAAACACCGCCCCGATGACAAACGCTGGTGCCGGCGGGATGCCCGCCAGCCAGGCCCCAAGACCAACAACAATAGTGGTCAGTACAACCTGGGCCGTGCCAAGGCCAAGAATGGTATGGCGAAGTGCGTAGATCTGGCCAATGGAAAAGGTCAGGCCAATGGTAAACAAAAGAAACACGATGCCGTATTCGGCAATAATCCGGATGTAATACTCGGACACAACCGGGCCGGCGGTGTTCGCCCCAAGAGCGATCCCTACTGCCAGGTAGGCCAGGCTGGAGGGGATTCTTAGCTTCTGAAACAACAGAACCACCGTAACGGTGGCTCCAAGCAGTAGCAGAAGTTGGGTCAGGGCATGCTCCACCATGGGGTAGCCTGGTTATTCAACCTGTTCCAGCAATACCGCCATGATATCGTCCATGGTGACAAAGCCCAGCAGGTCGTTGTCTTCCAGAACCAGGATGCGTTTAACCCGGTGCTCTGTCATCAGTGATGCCACCTGGCGTACCGCCAGGCTTTTGCCGACGGCAAGGGCCGGCTTGGCGCAGGCGTCGTACACGTTCAGCAGGTCGATATCGCCATCTTCGGCCACCACGGTTTTCAGTATATTGGTGTAGGTGATCAGCCCGTAGGCATCGTTGGGGTGCTGTTTTTCAACCACCAGCGATTTAACGTTGTGGTTCTTCATCAGGCTCAGGGCTTCCCGCAGCTTGGCGAAGGGCGATACACAAACCACATCATTAACCATTACATCTTTGACCAGTTTCATGCCCGGTGCTCCTTAAAAA
>CAYUNQ010000213.1:0-3873 GCA_964446185.1 uncultured Marinobacter sp.
ATGCCGGAACCGGAACCCGAAGAACCCGCCGAATCCGAGGCTGCGGCCACAACGGGGCAAGAACCAGCCGAAGAAGCCATCAGTGAACCGGAACCGGTTCCGTCCGACACCTTTGCCCTCCTGGGCAACGGGGTACTCCCTGGCACCTCTACCCGGCTGGCCTGGTCTCCCAACATCCAGATTGCGGGCTTGTCCCAAACCACTCCGGTGCTGGTCGTTAACGGTGCCCACACCGGCCCCACGCTGTGCCTGACCGCAGCTCTTCATGGTGACGAACTGAACGGCATCGAAATCATCCGCAGGACCATGTATGACCTCGATCCGGCCAAGCTGAGCGGCCGGGTAGTGGGGGTTCCCATTGTCAACCTGAGCGGTTTTCAGCAGGGTAGTCGTTACCTACCCGACCGCCGGGACCTGAACCGCTATTTCCCGGGCCGGCCCGATGGCACTCTGGCGGACCGGATTGCCCATTCCCTGTTTACCGATGTGATCAGCCACTGCGATATGCTGGTGGACATCCATACCGGCTCCCTGAAGCGCACTAACCTTCCGCAACTGCGGGCCGACATGAACAACCCGGAGGTGGCCGAATTTACCCGGGGCTTTGACCGCATGGCGGTGGTGCACAGCAGTGGTTCTCCCGGCATGCTGCGCACAGCGGCGGTGAACGCCGGTATACGCGCCGTCACTATGGAGGCCGGAGAGTCCCTGCGCATCCAGGAGCACCAGATTGAGGCGGGGGTAAATAGCCTGAACAGTTTGCTGGAGAAGCACCGCATGATCTCCCGCATGTTCGTATGGGGTGACCCGCAACCGGTGTACTACGACTCCACCTGGATCCGGGCCCAGCATGGCGGCATCCTGTTCAGTGAAGTCGATCTGGGGGATCGCATAACCGTGGGCAAAATTCTCGGTTACATCACCGATCCGATTACCAATGAGCAGTATCCCATCCGCTCGAACACCAACGGTCGGGTCATCGGCATGGCCGTAGACCAGGTGGTGATGGCCGGCTTTGCCGCCTATCACATCGGCACAGAGGCAGACATTCCGGGCGAGTAAGCCGCTTCAATGCGCTCCAGCACCTGTGCCAGAATCGCTCTGGGGCAACCGATGTTCAGGCGCATGAAGCCACTTCCCGGCTCACCAAAGGAGATGCCCGGGTTCATGCCAACCCCGGCTTGCTGCACGAAGAACTTTTTCAGTCCGGTATCGTCCAGCCCCAACCCCCGGCAATCCAGCCACATCAGGTAGGTGCCGTCCGGCTCGGCGGCCGTTATACCTGGCAGCCGGCCCGCCACCTGTTCAAGCACGTAATCCCGGTTACCCTGCAGATAAGCCATCAACTGGTCCAGCCACTGCGCCCCGTGACGATACCCCGCCTCAAAGCCGGCCACGCTGAACGGGTTGCACTGGGGCAGGTGCAAGGAATCAAACACCGCCTTCATGGCACGGCGCCGCTCCGGATCGGTAATCACCAGCGCGGATAACCCGAGGCCCGGCATATTGAAGGTTTTACTGGGGGCCACGGCGGTGATCACCGCATCGTCCGGCCTGGCCAGTCTGGCCAGCACGGTGTGGGCCGGTTTGTCGGGGAAGGTCAGGTCGCAGTGAATTTCATCAGACACAATCACCAGCTGGTGCCGGCGGGCAATATCCAGCACCGCTTCGAGCTCGTCCTGAGACCAGACCCGGCCCACCGGGTTGTGGGGCGAGCAGAGCATCAGTATGCGGGCATCGGCCCGGGCGGCGCATTGCTCAAGGTGCTCCAGGTCCATCCGATACTGGCCGCTGGTTTCATCCAGCCGCAGGGGATTCTCAATCACGGCCCGGCCGCTGTCCTGAACCGAACTGAAAAATGGCGGATACACCGGCGGCTGGATAATCACCCCCTCACCGGGGCCGGCATAGGCCATGCAGGCGGCGTGCAGCGACGGCACCACCCCCGGCGCCATCAGAATCCAGTCCCGCTCGATGTGCCAGCCATGGCGGCGGGCAAACCAGTCGATCATGGCCTGGTAGAGGCTGTCCGGAAACAGGGTATAACCGTACACCGGGTGCTCGGCCCGGGCTTTCAGGGCTTGGGTGACCGCCTCCGGGGCGGCGAAATCCATGTCTGCCACCCAGACCGGAATCACATCCTCCCGGCCGAACACTGCCTGGCGCACATCGAATTTCACGGAGCAGGTGTTCGCCCGCGGGATTGGCTGGTCAAAATCCGGCATGACAGGAGCTCTCCAAATCAGGTTTTTCCGTTAACGACCGCAGCCTGCCCGTTTTACCGAACAGGCCGGGCCGGAACGTTTATAATCACGTAGATGCTGCCCACCATGGTACCGGGCACAGAATTCCATTACAGGGAAAGTTAACCCATGTCTGAGACAATTGCCGTTGTTCGCGCCTCCCGCCCCAATTTCCTGGTACTGGCACCGCTGTGTGTCGGGCTCGGGCTGGCCGTGGCCTGGCAGCAGGGTGAACCACCGGCCCTGCTGGACACCCTGCTGGTATTCGTGGGGGCCATTCTGGCCCATGCCGCCGTTAACCTGCTGAACGAGTATGAAGACTTTGTCTCGGGGCTGGACTTCACCACCAGCCGCACGCCGTTTTCCGGCGGCAGCGGTGCCCTGCCGGAAACCCCCTCGGCGGCCAGAAGAGTGCTCTTTGCCGCCCTTGGCACCCTGGCCCTGGTGATTGCCATTGGTCTCTACTTTCTATGGCTGCGCGGCCTGCCCATGTTTGTGCTCGGTGCCGCCGGCGTCATGCTGGTGCTCACCTACACCCGCTGGATTACCCGCTCCCCCTGGCTGTGCCTGCTGGCCCCCGGTATCGGCTTTGGCCCGGTGATGGTGCTGGGTGCACTGATTGCCCTGGGCGCCCGGCTGGATGCCACCGCGCTGGTGTGCGCCGGTGTCGCTCTGCTGCTGGTGAGCGAGCTGCTGCTGATCAACCAGATACCCGATGCCGAGGCCGACCGCAAAGCCGGCCGCCGGCACCTGGTAATTACCCTGGGCCCCCGCGCCGCCAGCAAACTGGTCGCAACGCTGTTGTTGGGAAGCTTCGGGCTTATTGCCGCTGCCGCCTGGCTCAACCTGATACCGGTCTGGAGCCTGCTGGCACTGCTGCCGCTGCCGGTTGCACTGTGGCTGAGCCGGCAACTGCCAGCGTGCCTGGATAACCCCGCCGCGCTGAACCAGGTACTCGGTGCCAACGTCGCCGTACTGCTGTCCACCCTGGCCTTGCTGGTGCTGGGCATCAGCCTCTGAAAGCCGGCGGTTTCACTTGCAACTGACTGATCTATAGCCGATGGTTAGAGGCAAACATTTTGATATGGAGATCTGTTGATGAGCGTCCTGCTTCTGGTTCTCAGTGCCCTGGTGCTGATCTATTTCAGTATCGGTGGCAAAACCGCCGCGATCGTGATGTCCGTCGCCACCCTGATCGGGGTCGCCAACGATGACTGGCACATCCTCAGCTTTCTGGTTGGCGGTATCCTGCTGGCACTGGCCCTGCTGATCACCCTGCCCGGAGACCTCCGCCTGGACAAGTTCAGCCGGCCATTGCTGGGCTGGGTCCGCAGCCGCTTGCCCAAGCTGTCGCCAACCGAACAGGAAGCCCTTGCCTCCGGCTCTGTAGACTGGGATGGCGAACTGTTCTCCGGCAAGCCGGAATGGAACAAGCTGCTGGACGCCGCCCCGGCGCACCTGACCAGTGAAGAACAGGCGTTTCTGGACGGCCCGGTGGAAGAGCTGTGCCAGATGCTGGACGACTGGCAGATCACCCACGAAGACTACGACCTGCCCGAAAAAGCCTGGAAATTCATCCGTGAAAATGGCTTCTTCGGCCTGGTCATTCCCAAGGAAGACGGCGGCCTGG
>CAYUNQ010000214.1:0-3357 GCA_964446185.1 uncultured Marinobacter sp.
CGGGGTGGATACCAGCCTGGTGGCGAAGTTTGGCTATGCCGCCACTGCGCTGGTGATTGATACCGGCTGGTACCTGGTTGTGGTCTGGCTGTTTTCCAACCCGAAGTGGCTGGACATGCTGAAGAAACGGGCGGTCTGGTTCGAGCGGGTGTTCGGAGCCATTCTGGTGGCGCTGGCGGGGCGACTGGTTGCCGGTATCGTCGCTGGCAAGTAGAAATCCTGCCAAACCATTACTCAACGGTAAGTGCTTCTCAATTGCGCTTCCTGAAGGGCTGTGCCACTTTTAAAGGGCACCCCTGAAACGGAGGATAGGAGATGCTCTACTGGGCTATAGTTTGTCTTGTTATTGCGATTATCGCGGGAGTTCTCGGGTTCGGAGGCATTGCGGGAACTGCGGCAGGATTTGCGAAGATATTGTTTTTCGTCTTCCTTGTACTTCTTACCGTGTCACTGCTTTTCAATGTGCTTCGGGGTAAAGGCCCCAGAATGTAGTTTGTTTCATAGTGCAAAACCATGGCCCTGAAGGATTACTCAGGGCCATGCAATCAGCTGTTTCAAGCGCCTGATAACATCGACTGCAACTTCTGCGTGAGCTCAACCGCTTCACACCCCATAGGCGTGAGATAACCGCCGTCTTTCTGTGAAATAAGGCCCTTTTCAAACAACGACTCAGCAGCTTCAACGGTCTCGGCAGCTGCAGTATGGGCGTGCACCTTGATGCCTTCCTGGGTAGAGGTGGAGGGGAACTGCAGCAGCAGGTTAAGTTCAGAAAGGTGATTTGCAGAGAATGGCATAAAAACTCCTGATCATCGGATTTAACTGCAGTTTAGCCTAAATCGTCCGGCCCTACGGGAGAATCGCACAGGAATTGATCCGGGTGCATATTTTCCCCAGATATTCTATCGTTGCCTGCAAGCAAAGCACCCGACACGGACCCGTTGACCATGAATAACTCACTAACCCGATCTGCCGACCAGCCACCCCGCCCGCTGCGCCACCTGAGTGTCTACCTCGCTACTCTGGTCAAGGGCCGGCTATGGCTGAAAGTACTGATCGGCATGGGTCTTGGCCTGGTTGTTGGCACCTTGCTTGGCCCCTCTGTCGGGTGGGTAGCGCCAGAAACCGGAACACTCATTGGTAACTGGCTGGCTTTCCCGGGGCAGCTGTTCCTGGCCACTATCCAGATGATTGTCATTCCACTGGTGATTGCATCGGTGGTCAGGGGCCTCGCCGCCAGCGAAAACCTTGAGCAACTCCGGAAAATGGGTATACGGGTTACCATGTTCTTTGTGGTCACCACCGCCATCGCAGCTACGATCGGCCTGTGGGTGGGTGGCTTGATCAATCCGGGCAACATGATGACCGGCCTGACCACGCCACCTGCGGAAGCGGCACCCGCCACCGCCAACCTGCCCGGCATAGATGCCATCCCCGAGACCCTGATCGGACTGCTGCCCGGCAACCCGCTTGACGCCATGGTGGAAGGGCAGATGCTGCAGGTGGTGATTTTCTCCATCATCATGGGCGTTGCGCTGGTCAGCATGTCGCCGGAGAAGGCGAAGCCCATGCTCGACATCCTGGATTCGCTGCAGCAGATCTGCATGACCGTAGTGCGCTGGGCAATGAGAATGGCGCCCTACGCGGTGTTCGGGCTGATGGCCCAGCTAACCACCACCCTGGGCTTCCGGGCCATGCTGGGCATGGCCTCCTATGTTGCTACCGTGCTGCTTGGCCTGGCCATATTGATGCTGCTCTACCTCACTATCCTGAAACTCCTCGCGGGTGTACCGCCGCTGAAGTTTGTTAAAGACACCCGCGATGTTCTTCTGCTGGCCTTTTCTACCTCCAGCTCGGCCGCTGTCATGCCCCTGTCGATCCGAACCGCCGAAGACAAGCTTGGCGTTCGCCCCTCCATTTCACAGTTTGTCATTCCCCTGGGTGCCACCATAAACATGAACGGCACCGCTCTTTACCAGGCCGTGGCCACGGTATTTCTGGCCCAGGTCTATGGCATTGATCTGAGTGTCGGCAGCATGGCCTTGGTGGTCGCCATGGCCGTTGGCGCATCCATCGGCTCTCCGGCAACACCCGGGGTCGGCATTGTGATTCTTGCCATGGTCCTTCAATCCGTTGGCGTACCCGCCGCCGGCATTGCCTTGATCATGGGCGTGGACCGGATTCTGGATATGTGCCGCACCGCCATCAACGTGACCGGCGACCTGGTGGCCTGCCAGCTGATGGAGAACTGGTCAGGCAAGCGCCTGGAGGATCCACCTGAAACGGCGCAGGGAAATGCCTGACTCCGCCCCGGGGCTTGTGACCCTATAAACAATCCGTATCATCAAGGCACGAAACTCCTACACTTGTGCAGCCATCTGCCGTGATAATAGCGTTAGATTGACAGACTGATTCAGCATTCCGGGTATTTGATGACGTTCAGTGGCAGCTCCCTTCTGACGAAAACAGTGATCGCCTTTGTTACCGGATTACTTCTGGTGACAGGCACCGCCTATGCCGACAGCATCAAGCGCATTGTGCATCCGGATGGCCGGGTGGAATTCACCAATGTGAATGGCAAAGCCCAGCCCCGGGCCTCCACCAAAACCGAAACCGTGTATCGCTACACCGACGAGCACGGCGTGGTGGCCTACAGCAGTCAGCGCCCGGGTAACGCCGAGGTACAGGTTATCCGGTTCCACTGCTACGCCTGCGACCCGGGCTCCAGGGTGGACTGGCACAAGACCCCGCTGTTCCTGACCCCCTACCGGGATGAAATTCTCACCGCTGCCCGCGAATTCGATGTGGACCCGGCCCTGGTTCGAGCAGTCATCCATGCCGAATCAGCATTTAATCCCAAAGCGGTTTCTCCCGTGGGTGCACAGGGGCTGATGCAGCTGATGCCGGGCACGGCCGATGAGCTGGGCGTGAACGATCCGTTTGCCATCCAGGATAACATTCGTGGCGGCGTCGATTACCTTGCCCGCATGCTAAAACGCTTCAACGGCGACACCCGCCTGGCGACTGCCGCCTATAACGCCGGCCCGGGAGCGGTAGGTCGCTTCAAGGGCATTCCACCCTACGCAGAAACCAAGGCCTATGTTGAGCGGGTTGGCATTCTGCACCAGCGCTATGCCAGCAACTGATGGGTACCATCCTGAAAACCCCGGAAATCGAGGGCGACATTGTCCATGTAACACGGGACAACTACGGCAATATTCTGGTTATTGATGACAGGAAACACCGGATTCTAAGCTTTGATTCGGTGTTCGAGCAAAGCAAGATCCGGCGCGCCACACCCCAGGTTCCCGTGCACGAATATAGCCGTGCCATGCTGTTGCCCATTGCGTTCACAAGCCC
>CAYUNQ010000214.1:3367-3847 GCA_964446185.1 uncultured Marinobacter sp.
CGGAAAGCTCCATCGAAGTGTATGAACTGCGCCGGAAAGTGGCAGAAGTCGCAAAGGAGTGGTTCGCCTTACCGGAGTCGGACCGGCTCAAAGTACAGATTGCCGATGCCCGGCTGGCAGTGGATCAATTGCCTGAAGCCGGCACCGATATGATCCTGACCGACCTGTACAGCGCAGACCGCATGAGCCCGGCCCAAGGCCAGAGGCAGTTCATCAAGGCTTGCAGTCGGGCGCTGTCCGCCAAGGGCTGGCTGGTATTAAACTATCACCGCATGCCAGAGCCTGACGGCAACCTGCTGCGGGAACTCCGGCGCCAGTTTCCCCTGTTACTTGTGTTCAAAAGCAAAACCAACAACTGGGTGATCTACGGCCACAAGCAGGCCATCAACCCCCTGCCGGCAGAAAAATCCAGGCTCAATGCACTGGAAGATCGCCTGCCCATTGGCTGGCGTAAGCTGATCAGCAAGCTCAACCAACTCA
>CAYUNQ010000215.1:0-3835 GCA_964446185.1 uncultured Marinobacter sp.
ATTTCCATGACCGTGATGCCCGGGGTGTCGTCGATATAAAGCGGCTTGTCTTTGAGCAGGCTCACCGCAGACGTCAGCCTTGGCCAGTCGTCTTCTTCCAGCTTACCGGCTCGCACCTTGCTCTGGTCAATACGCCCCAGTGAAGACAGCATACGCATTGCCAGCGCATCGGCAGGCATCTCCATACTGAACACCAGAATCGGAGTGCTGGTACTGATCAGCGCGTTCTCGACAATGTTCATGGCGAAGGTGGTCTTGCCCATCGAGGGCCGCCCCGCCACAATGATCAGATCCGCCGGTTGCATACCCGAGGTCTGGTTATCCAGGTCACGGAATCCGGTGGTCAGGCCAGTGGTTTGCTCGCCGGACTCAAACAGCTCCTCGATACGACTCAGCGTGGTCGCAAGTATCGGGTTGATCGACTTGGGGCCTGTACCTTCCTTGTTTCTGGACTCGGCAATCTGGAAAACACTGCGCTCGGCCTCATCCAGAATCTCGTGACTTTTGCGGCCTTGCGGATTAAACGCCGAATCCGAAATCTTGCCGGACACCTCCACCAGCTGACGCAGGATGGACCGCTCACGCACAATTTCAGCGTAGGCACGGATGTTGGCAGCACCGGGTGTCTTCTCGGCAAGCTCGGCCAGATAGCTCAGGCCACCGGCATCTTCGATGTCTCCGGCACGCTCCAGGAATTCCGCCAGAGTGACCACATCCAACGGTTCACTCTCACTGGCCAGGCGCTCGACCGCGCCGAAAATCAGGCGATGATCCTGACGGTAAAAGTCACCGGCAGAGATAATTTCTGAAATCTCGTCAAAACGGCGGTTGTCCAGCATCAAACCACCAAGCACAGCCTGTTCTGCTTCTACCGAATGGGGAGGAACCTTGATTCGGCTGGTTTCCGGATCAATCGACGCAGCTTTAAGAGTGGGATTGGCCATAAATACCGACAACTAGGAAATGAAAAATCAGGGATACAAGAATACCAGAAAAAACGGGCCCGAAACCGTTTCCGGCTTGGGCCCGTCTCAGGGAACTGAAACCGATGGTTTCACCCCCCTTGAAGCTACCTGACCTGGCTACCGATTACTCGGCAACTACCGCCAGCTTGATAGTAACTTCTACGTCAGTGTGCAACTGCAGTTCAACGTCGAACTCGCCGATGGTCCGGATCGGACCTTCCGGCAGACGAACTTCGCTCTTCTCAACTTCAGTGCCAGCAGCAGAAACAGCTTCTGCAATGTCACGAACGCCGATAGAACCGAACAGTTTGCCTTCATCACCTGCCTTGGAGGTGATAGTGAAGGAAGCACCTTCCAGAGCCTCGGCACGAGCCTGGGCAGCAGCCAGCTTCTCAGCAGCAGCTTTTTCCAGCTCAGCGCGACGCTCTTCGAACGCCTGTACGTTTGCAGCCGTGGCAGGAACAGCCTTGCCATACGGCAGCAGGAAATTACGACCGTAACCGGCCTTAACCTTTACCTTGTCGCCCAGAGAGCCAAGGTTTGCTACTTTCTCGAGCAGAATAACTTCCATCTCGTTAACCTCTTCGTGCTTTATTCAGCCGGCCCGGCGGGTTTCATACGCCCCCGGATATCCAGCCAGCTATCCACAAAAGCCAGAACCAACATAAGCATCATCAGACTCGGACCCAGCAGTACCAGTAGCACGTAAAATGCCACCAGTGCCTGCCCGCCCCACTGTTTACGACCAACAACCCCGTGAACCAATGCCAGTGCTGCGATGAACAGCGGAGTTCCCGCAGCCCACGCCAGCAGCATGGAATTGAGCCCCAGTAACGGGCCTGCCACCATGGTGACAGCGCACACAACCGCAATGGCTGGCGACAACCGCAGAGCATGGAATTCCGTGCGGAATCCACCGGGGTTATAAAGCCCCGCCTGCCATGCCCTCGCCAGCATTGTCATACCAATGGCCGTGGCGAAATAGGTGCCCGCCATACTGGCGTTCATGGTGTTCCGGATGATCAGCTCAAGTTCGCTGCCCAGTGACCGGGCCACCTCGGCGTTGTATTGCTCGTAAAACCCGACACCGGCCTGAACCAGTTCGTCCAGCAGTGCCGGATACATCAAGGGCATCATCAGCCCCGTCAGTATCATCAGAAAGGCGCCCGACAACAGCGCTCTTTCCCAGGACAGCGATGCTCTGAGAATCGACGCCATCAGCATTACCTGCAACAACACCACCAGTGCGGTTGGGTCCTGCCCGAAGGTGGCCCAGCCAATAGCTGGCAATATTGCCCAGAGGCCAATATTAAGCCCCTGCCGGATGCCCAGTCGTAGAATGACCAGGCCAATAACTGCTGCGCCAATCCAGAACAGCAAGGGTAATGCAGTCGCAACTGCCGCAACCCCGCCGGCCTGCATGGGACCGCGCATTACATACTGTGCCAGTGCACGCATGGTCCCGGGTCCTGTCTATCTGTGCTTAGTGATCGTGGCTGTCCGTATACGGCAGCAGTGCCAGGTAGCGGGCACGCTTGATAGCGGTAGCCAGCTGACGCTGATAACGTGCTTTGGTGCCGGTGATGCGGCTGGGCACGATTTTGCCGGTTTCAGTGATGTAGCCTTTCAGGGTGTCCAGATCTTTGTAATCGATCTCTTTAACACCTTCTGCCGTGAAACGACAGAACTTACGACGTCTGAAAAAACGAGCCATAACTTAACTCCTAACTCCGGTTAATTACTCTTCTTCGTCCTGGGATGCGGCCTGACCTTCGTCAGACTCTGCAGAACGACGCGGACGATCGTCTCCGCCGGAACGACGGTCCTCGCGGGACTCAGCGGCTTTCATCGGAGACATGTCGGTAACAGCCTCGTCGCGACGCAGAATCAGGTCACGGATGATGGCATCGTTGAACCGGAAGTTATGAGTCAGCTCGTCCATAGCGGTCTGTGAACATTCAACGTTCATCAGCACGTAGTGAGCTTTGTGAATCTTGTTGATCGGGTAAGCCAGGTGACGACGGCCCCAATCTTCCAGGCGATGTACCTTACCGCCATCTTCAGTGATGACGCTGGTATAACGCTCGATCATCGCGGGCACCTGCTCGCTCTGATCCGGATGTACCATAAAAACGATTTCGTAGTGACGCATGAGTTCTCCCTACGGGTTAAACAGCTTTCTTCTTTCGGCGGTCCTTTCGGGCCGCGACCCAGCTTGAAAGCAAGGAGGTGACAGCAAAGCTGCCGGCTTCTTTTTGCTTTATCAATAAGACACTTACAGAGAAGGCCTGATCAAAAGCAGGATCTCGCAGCCCGGAATACAGGCAATACGAAACCGCCCCTTAAAAAAGGGGTCACGTATTCTAGGCCCAAGGGGCCCTCAGTGCAAGGTTTAACCAAGTCGCTGACGCAAGGCCTCGTAAAGACAAACCCCGGTGGCAACCGAGACGTTCAGGCTATCCACATGGCCAAGCATGGGAATATTGATAAGCTGGTCGCAGTGTTCGCGGGTCAGCCGGCGCATGCCCTTGCCTTCGGCGCCCATAACCAGCGCCACCGGGCCCTTGAAATCTGCCTGATACAGGTCGGCATCGGCTTCACCGGCCGTGCCGATCAGCCACACCCCGAGGTCCTTCAGCTCCCGCAGGAAGCGGGCCAGGTTGGTTACCCGCACAAAAGGCACAGTTTCTGCGGCACCACAGGCCACTTTTCGGGCCACCGGCGTAAGCGAGGCAGACTTATCTTTGGGAACAATCACCGCCTGCACACCCACCGCATCGGCCGTACGCATACAGGCCCCCAGGTTGTGCGGATCGGTCACGCCGTCCAGCACCAGCAGGAACGGCGGCTTGCTACTGCCGGCCAGTTGC
>CAYUNQ010000216.1:0-2442 GCA_964446185.1 uncultured Marinobacter sp.
CACCGTCCTGTATGGATACCTGAAAGGTCATGGAGCGCTCTGCCAGGGCGGCCAGCCGGGTGGTCTGTTCTGCGGCCAGGTCGATGATGGTGAGGTTGCCAAATCGTTCCAGCTTGTTATGGTGCTTGTCCCACCACACCGGTACGCCCCGTCCGCCGTAGGTGTACAGGATCACCCTTTGAGAGCGGTTGCAGGCCTTTCGAATGCGGTCTTCCTCGGGCAAGCCCAGATCTATCCAGAGCTCGATTTCATCGCTCAGGGATTTCTGCCACAGCTCCGGTTCGTCATCGGTGCTCAGACCTTTGGTAAACTCCAGGGTATCGCTGGCGTTCAGGGCGAAGGCCAGCAGGCGTATCATCATGCGTTCATCGGTTTCTGACGGGTGGCGTGCCACGGTCAGGTGGTGGTCGGCATAATAGTGCCTGTCCATATCGGCAATATGGAGCGTGGCTTTGAAGATGGTGGCTTTCAGTGCCATTGAGCGTCCTGTGGTTTTGGTGGGCAGGGCATTAGTGTAAAGCAATTTCAGCGAGGCGGTGCATAGCGGCATGGTGTTGTTGCGGGGTTTTCTGGTTCTGGTGGTGTTCTTCCTGCTGGGTGAGGCGCTGCGGGTGCTGGCGGGGCTGCCGGTCAGTGGCGGTGTGCTCGGCATGGTAATGATGACCTTCACGCTGATGGTGCGCGGCCGGGTGAGCGATGAACTGGCCGAGGCCAGTCGCGGCCTGATTTCGTTGCTGGTTATGCTGATTACCCCGGGTGTGGTGGGGGTGTTTTTTATCGTGGACCAGTTTGCCGGCCACTGGACTACCGTACTGGTTTCGCTGGTGGTGGGTACCTTGCTGAGCGTGATTACCACTTTGTTGCTGATGAAGAAGGTCGCAGGTGCAGGAGAAAAGCATGACTGAAACTTCGGCATTTGCTGAGCTGATGGCGGTCTGGAGCTCGGGCCCTATGCTTTCTATCGCCCTCACGCTGGGCGGGTTTCTGGCAGGCCAGTGGATGTTTGCCCGTTTCGGGCGGCCCCTGTGGATGCCGCCGGTGCTGATAGCTTCAGTTTTGCTGGCCATTGTCGTCGCTCTCTCGGGGCTGGGGTTTGCACAATATGAGCAAGGTGCCCGCTGGCTTACCGTGCTGCTGGGCCCGGCCACTGTGGCATTGGGTGTGCCCCTGTGGCAGCAGATGCATCACATCCGGGCGCTCTGGCTACCCATACTGGTTACTTTGCCCGTGGCCGCAACCCTGGCTGCGGCCTATGCCCTGATGATTGCCTGGGCGATGAACGCATCTCCGCTGGTATTGGCATCGCTGGCGCCTAAATCGGTAACGGCGCCGATTGCCATGGGGATTGCCGAACAGCTCGGTGGCTCCATCTCGCTGACCCTGGGCGCCCTGCTGATCACCGGCGTGCTGGCTTGCCTGTTTGTAGACTGGGTGGCGCGCTGGCTTGATATCAAAGACGACCGGATTATCGGTTTCGCCCTTGGCCTGAACGGCCACGCTATAGCCACCGCCCGGGCCTTCGAAATCAGCCCCACCGCTGGCGCTTTCTCGTCATTGGGTATGGGGCTGACGGGCGTGTTCACCGCCCTGTTTCTGCCTCTGGCGTTTGTCTGGGTATAGATGCGGGTAGGGATTTGGCGCAAAGGTATTGCATTCTTGATTGCTAATGATAATAATTATCACCAACATTGACTTGTTAGTGAGAGCGCCTCATGTATGTGTGCCTGTGCTTCGGCGTAACCGACAGAGACATCCGCAAAGCAGCCGATAACGGCGTTTCCTCCATGCGCCAGCTTGGCAAAGAGCTGGGTGTCGGCCGGCAGTGTGGTCGCTGTGCCTGCATGGCCCGGGATATTCTCCGGGAGAGCCGCTCGCCGGACTACCTCAGTCTGGCCAATATGCTCGCCCGGCCGGCCTGATTGCCTTATCCTATTTTTCTCTTGTGCCTGAAAGGGCTATCCTGAAAGGCTGATACATTCAGTCACCAGGGAGTTCCGCTATGAAAGGCGATAAGAAGGTCATCCAGTTTCTCAACAAGGTGCTTGCCAACGAGCTGACCGCCATCAACCAGTACTTCCTGCACTCCCGCATGTACAAAGACTGGGGCATCACCAAGCTGGCGGCCAAGGAATACGAAGAATCCATCGACGAGATGAAGCATGCCGACATGCTGATCGAACGGATTCTGTTCCTCGAAGGCCTGCCCAACCTGCAAGACCTTAACAAACTGCTCATCGGCGAGAATGTCCAGGAAATGCTGGAGTGCGATCTCAGGCTCGAGCACATTGCCCACACCGATCTGAAAGAAGCCGTTATCTACTGCGAGCAGGTGCAGGACTTCACCAGCCGTGAGCTGTTCCGCACCATTCTCGACAGCGAAGAAGAACACATTGACTGGCTCGAAACCCAGCTCGAAATGATCTCTCAGATGGGCATCCAGAA
>CAYUNQ010000216.1:2542-3829 GCA_964446185.1 uncultured Marinobacter sp.
GGCACCGAACAGGTGTACTTTGCCACCAGCCACTACGGCATGGACGGCGGCATCATGGTCACCGCCAGCCACAACCCGAAAGACCACAACGGCATGAAAATGGTCGGCCCCCAGTCCCGGCCCATCAGCTCCGATAACGGCCTGAACGACATCCGGGACCGCGTGCGCGAACCCTTCTTCGATGCGCCGGAGCAGGGCAGGTATGAAACCCTGGAAGTGATGAGCGCCTACACAGACCACCTGTTGGGCTACATCGACGCCGGCTCCCTCAGGCCCATGACCATCGTCTGCAACGCCGGCAACGGCGGCGCCGGCCTGGTGATTGATGAACTGGAACAACACCTGCCGTTCGAATTCATCAAAGTACACCACCAACCGGACGGGCACTTCCCCAACGGCGTACCCAACCCGCTCCTGCCGGAAAACCGAACCGCCACGGCAGATGCCGTCATCGAACACCGCGCCGCCATGGGCATCGCCTGGGACGGCGACTACGACCGCTGCTTCTTCTTCGACGAAACCGGCCGCTTTATCGAAGGCTACTACATTGTCGGCCTGCTGGCAGACCAGTTCCTGCGCAAAACCGGCGGCGGAAAAGTCATCCACGACCCCCGCCTCACCTGGAACACCCAGGACCTGGTACAGGCCGCCGGCGGCGAAGCCATCGAAAGCAAAACCGGCCACGCCTTCATCAAACAAAGAATGCGCGACGAAGACGCCGTCTACGGCGGCGAAATGAGCGCCCACCACTACTTCCGCGACTTCGCCTACTGCGACAGCGGCATGATCCCCTGGCTACTCATCGCCGAACGCCTTTGCCAGAGCGGCCAAACCCTGTCGTCCCTCATCGACGCCAGAATCGAAGCCTACCCGGCCAGCGGCGAAATCAACCGCACCATAGCCGACCCAGCCAAAGTCCTCGCCGCCATAGAAGCCCTCTACAGCCCCGGCGCCAAAAGCGTCAGCTACGTAGACGGCCTGAGCGTAGAATTCGACACCTGGCGCTTCAACCTGCGCATGTCCAACACCGAACCGGTGGTTCGCCTGAATGTTGAGGCCCGTGGAGATAAAGCGTTGATGGAGACGAAAACTGAAGAACTGCTGGCGGAAATGGAGCGTTTGAACGCTCAGAGATGAATCCCCGACCAAGGCCGGGTGACCGGCTGGGGGTAAGCCCTTCTGAAACTGTGCGGAGCCATGGATGGCGGAGCCCAAGCGTCACAAGGACGTGCCGCAAGGAGCGTGTTTCAGAAGGGCTTACCCCCAGACGGGCAATGCTCCGCTGTC
>CAYUNQ010000217.1:0-3799 GCA_964446185.1 uncultured Marinobacter sp.
ACCTGCGTTTTATAACCTCACACCGACAGATGGCGCCGGAACAGCACCAGCGCTGCGGTGAAAAACACTGCGCCAATCACCACCAGCGCCAGCATTTGCGGCCACACCACCTCCAGCCCGGCACCCCGGTACAGAATGGCCTGGGCCATGCTCACGAAGTGGGTAGTGGGGGCGGCCAGCATGATGTTCTGCACCAGGTCCGGCATGCTTTCCCTTGGGGTGATGCCGCCAGACAGCAGCTGCAAAGGCAGGATGGTGAGGATCAGCAGCAGGCCGAACTGGGGCATGGTGCGGGCCACGGTGCCGATCAGGATGCCGATGGCGGTGGTGGAGAACAGGTGAATGAGCGCCCCCAGCAGGAACAGCCACACAGAGCCGGCAATGGGTACGTTCAGCCAGCCCTGAATCACCAGGGTGATCGACACAGACGCCGCCAGCAACACTACCAGGCCGTTGGCCCACACCTTGGACGCCATAATCTCGAACGGCCGCAGCGGCATCACCATCAGGTGCTCCACGGTGCCGTGTTCGCGCTCGCGAATCAGCGCTGCGCCGGTCAGGATGATGCTGATCAGGGTCACCTGGGTGATCAGCTCCATCACACCACCAAACCAGGTGCCATCCAGGTTGGGGTTGAAACTGGCGCGGGTCACCAACGTCACCGGCAGGCCGTCGGTGGAACTGCCCGGCTGCAGGAATTCCGCCACTTCGGTCATGGCGAAGCGTTCTATGTAGGTGGTGCCGATAAAAGCCTGGCTCATGCGGGTGGCGTCTATGTTCAGCTGCAGGCTTACCGGCTGGCCCTGGCGCACCTTGCGCTCGAAGCCTTCCGGGATCACCAGGGCGAAGGTGTGGCTGCCCTTGTCCAGCAAGTCGTCTATCTGGTCATAGCGCACCATGTCTGGCGGCAGAAACCAGGGCTGCTGCAGGGCATTGATGACCCGGCCGGAGAGCACGGTCTGGTCTTCATCCACCACCGCCACCGGGGCGTTGTGCAGCTCCATGGAACCGGCAGAACCTGCGGTGTAGATCATCAGGGTGAAGGCCACCAGCACGAACACCATCAACACCTTGTCCTGCCACAGGCTGCGCAGTTCCTTGATACCCAAGTGCCAGATGTTACCGAGAGATTCCATCATCAGCGCCCCTGTTTCCGCAGCAGTACCATGGCCAGGCCGGTCAGCACCGGAATAAACGCCGCCAGCGCCAGAAACGCGCCCTGCATGTCGGCCAGGGTCAAACCCTTGGTGAACACGCCCCGGCTGATCTGCAAAAACCAGGTGGCCGGCCAGAAGGGGCCAATCCAGGCGCCGGCGCCGCTCAGGGACGACACCGGTTCGGTCAGGCCGGAGAACTGCACGGTGGGCAGAATACTGAGTATGGCGGTGGCCGCCAGGGCGGCAATCTGTGTGGAGGCAAAGGTGGACATCACCTGGCCCAGGGCGGTGGTGGCGGTAACAAACAGCAAGGCGCCAAACGTGAGGGTGAGCAGGCCGCCCTTGAGGGGCACATCAAACACATAGACTGCCAGCAACACCAGGCTGGCGTAGCTCACCATGCTGAAGGCAATGTAGGGCAGCTGCTTGCCCAGCAGAAATTCCAGCCGGGTGACCGGGGTGACGTACAGGTTGGTGATGGAACCCAGTTCTTTCTCCCGGACAATGCCCAGGGCCATCAGTATGGCCGGGATGAAGATGAGCAGGATCGGAATCACCGCCGGCACCATGGCATCCAGGCTGCGGAAATCCTGGTTGTAGCGGTAGCGGTCTTCCAGGCTGACCAGGCTCAACGTGGGTACTTCGCCCCACGCCTGCCGGGCCTGTTCGCTCAGGTAACTGATGTGCATGCCCTGTACGTAGCCGAGGATGGTTTCGCCCCGGAACGGCATGGCGCCGTCTACCCAGACGGCCAGCTCGGTATCCCGGCCCCGTTTGAGATCCCGGCCGAAGCCGGAGGGAATTTCGATGGCCAGGCTCAACTCTCCGGAGCGCATACGCCGCTCCAGCTCCTCAGACGACGACAGCGCCGGTTGCTCGACAAAATAGCGGGAGCCGGAGATCGCCGCGATGTAATCCCGGCTCTGGGGTGTCTGGTCCCGGTCCAGCACCGCAAAGGGCAGGTCTTCTACATCCATGGTGATGCCGTAGCCCAGAATCAGCATCAGCAGGGCCGAGCCGATAAAGGCAAAGGCCATGCGGATCGGGTCCCGCAGCAGTTCCCGGGCTTCGCGCCGGCCGTAGGCCAGCAGCCGTTGCGGACTGAAGGCCCTGGGGCGTTCCGGCTGGCCGCCCTCTTTATTCAGCAGTGTGCCGCTGGTCTGGCTTTCCGGTTCCTTGTCCACCGCTTCCAGGGTGGTCATGAAGGCGCCTTCCAGGCTGTCGCTGCCGGTTTGTTCGATCAGTGCTTGGGGCGTGTCACAGGCCAGTACTTCACCGGCGTGCATCAACGAAATGCGGTCGCAGCGCTCGCCTTCGTTCATGAAGTGGGTGGAGATAAAGATGGTCACCCCGTCTTCCCGGGACAGCCGCATCAGCAGCTGCCAGAACCGGTTACGGGCGCCGGGGTCTACACCGGAGGTGGGTTCATCCAGAATCAGCAGTTCCGGCTCGTGCACCACCGCCACCGCTAAAGACAATCGCTGGCGTACCCCCAGCGGCAGTGCGCCGGCCTGGTGGTCCAGCACCTCTTCCAGGCCGAATTCCCCGGCCAGGCTGCTGATGCGCCCGGCAATTTTTGCCTCCGGCAGGTGGAACAGCCGGGCGTGCAGGTCCAGGTTCTGGCGCACGGTCAGCTCGCCGTACAGGGAGAACGACTGAGACATGTAGCCCACCTTGCGGCGGGTGGCCAGGTCTTTGGCATTCAGCGGCTCACCGAACAACGCCACCTTACCCTCGGTGGGGGTCAGCAGACCGGTGAGCATTTTCATGGTGGTGGTTTTGCCGCAGCCGTTGGAGCCGAGAAAGCCGAAGATCTCGCCTTTCGGGATGGCAAAGCTGACGTCTTTCACCGCCGTGAAGCTGCCGAATTTCAGGGTCAGGTTCTCCGCCACGATGGCCGGAGTGCTGTTTTCGGGAGTGGGTGAAGCTGTCGCTTGTGCCGATACCGGCACGCCCAGCTCCTGCTCCCGGCGGCTGTCCGGCAGCAGGGCGATAAAGGCATCGTCCAGGTTATCGGTGCCGGTTTGCTGGCGCAGCTCGGCGGGGGAGCCGGTGGCCAGCACCTTGCCGGCGTCCATGGCCACCAGCCAGTCGTAGCGTTCGGCTTCTTCCATGTAGGCGGTGGCCACCAGCACGCTCATGCCGGTGCTTTGGCGGCGGATGGTGTCGATCAAATCCCAGAACCGCTTGCGGGAAAGCGGGTCAACGCCGGTGGTGGGTTCGTCCAGGATCAGCAGGTCCGGGTTGTGGATAAGTGCGCAGCACAGGCCCAGTTTCTGCTTCATGCCACCCGACAGCTTGCCGGCGGGGCGATCCCGGAAGGCCAGCAGTCCGGTAGCATCGAGCAGGCGGTCGATCTGCTGCCGGCGGGAGGCGCCGGTGAGGCCGAACAGGTCGGCAAAGAAGGCGATGTTCTCGTCCACCGTCAGGGTGTGGTACAGGTTGCCGCCCAGGCCCTGGGGCATGTAGGCAATGCGCGGGGCGGCCTGGTTGCGAAACCGGTGGCTGGCCATGTCGCCACCAAGCACCTGCAAACACCCCTGTTGTAACTCCCGGGCACCGGCAACCAGCCCCAGCAGGGTGGATTTGCCCACCCCGTCCGGGCCGATCAGGCCCACCATGCAGCCAGCGGGGAAATCCAG
>CAYUNQ010000218.1:0-3779 GCA_964446185.1 uncultured Marinobacter sp.
GATGTCAGACTCTGTCGCCACCATGTCTGGTGCTGCCCTGGGCACCTCCACCACCACCAGTTACGTGGAGTCCACTGCGGGCATTGCCGCCGGTGGCCGCACCGGCCTGGCCGCGGTGGTCGTGGCTTTGTTGTTCCTGGCTTGCCTGCTGTTCTCGCCCATTGCCAGCGTGATCCCACCCTATGCCACCGCTCCGGCCCTGCTTTACGTGGCCTGCCTGATGGCCAGCGGCCTGAAACTGATCGACTGGGACGACATTACCGACACTGCACCCGCCATCGTGACTGCCCTGATGATGCCGCTGACCTTTTCCATCGCCCACGGCATTGCACTCGGCTTCATCACCTACGTGGCAGTGAAAGCCCTGGCCGGCAAGTGGTCTGACCTGAACTGGAGCGTGACCACCATTGCCGTTGTCTTCGTTCTGAAATTCATGTTCCTGGACCTGGCGTAAGCCGGGTCCGTACAGGTGAGTTATGGATTATTTTTCCCAAAGCATTAAACAAGCCATTCGCACCGTGCCGGACTGGCCCAAGCCCGGCGTGTCATTCCGCGACATCACCACCGTGCTGCAGAACAAAACGGCGTTTCGCAAACTGATCGACGCCTTTGTTCACCGCTACCACGGCCAGCATATTGATGCCGTGGCCGCCGTTGACGCCCGCGGCTTTATCATTGGCTCGGCCCTGGCCTATGAGCTGAATGCCTCGCTGGTACTGGTGCGCAAGAAAGGCAAGCTGCCCTTCGACACCATGGTGGAAGACTACGAACTGGAATACGGCACCGCGTCTGTCGAATTGCACAAAGATGCCTTCAAGCCCGGTGACAAAGTGGTGCTGGTGGACGACCTGATTGCCACCGGCGGCACCATGCTGGCTGCCACCCGGCTGATCCGGCGCATTGGCGCGGAAATCGTGGAAGTGGCCGCGATGATTGACCTGCCGGATCTGGGCGGTTCGCGCAAGCTGCAGGAAGAAGGCCTGAAGGTTTATACTGTGTGTTCATTCGACGGAGAATAACCACAGTTACAGGAGGCGACCATGCGCGATTATCAGCACCACTGGAAAGACGGTACCCCCGTTCACCTGCCCCTTGGCAAGATCGTGTGCATTGGTCGCAACTACGCGGAACACGCGCGGGAACTGAACAACCCGGTGCCGGATGAGCCGCTGCTGTTTATCAAACCTGCTACCTCAGCGGTTCACATTACCCGCCCCCTGAACTTCCCCCGCAACCAGGGCGAAGTCCACTTTGAAACCGAACTGGCCGTGCTTATCGGCCGGCCGCTCACCAACGCCTCCGCCAGCGAAGCTGAAGCCGCCATCCTGGGCTACGGCCTGGCGCTGGACCTGACCCTGCGGGATGTTCAAAGCAAGCTCAAGGAAAAGGGCCAGCCCTGGGAGCGGGCCAAGGCCTTTGACGGCGCCTGCCCGCTCTCACCCTTTGTGCCGGCAGACAAACTTCCAAAAGACAATATTCACTTCACCCTGGACATTAACGGCCAGCGCCAACAGACCGGCGACACCCGTGATATGCTGAACCCCATCGTACCGCTGATTGCCCACATGAGCAGCCAGTTCACGCTTCAGCCCGGGGATGTGGTACTGACAGGCACCCCCAAAGGCGTTGGCCCGCTGGAATCCGGCCAGACCCTGTCGCTGGAACTGGAAGATGTGCTGTTTGTGGAAACCACAGTGGTCTGAAATGCCCGCCTGAACGCATATTCAGGCACATCATCAGTTTCAGGGAACACCCAGCACCATGGCGAAGAAACCGGTAACCTCACGCACAGGTCGATTCTTCAAACTGGCCGGCATGACCGCTTCTGTAGCCGGCCAATACGCCGGCCAGAAAGCCCGGCGCATGTTCCGCACCATCGACGATGAAAGCGCCCGCAGCGAAAGCTACACCCGCATGGCCGGCGAGATTGCCGACACCCTCGGTGAGCTCAAAGGTGCGGTGATGAAGGTGGGCCAGATTGCCTCCCAGACCCAGGATTTCCTGCCCAGGGAATTCTCCGAGGCCCTCGAAAAACTCCAGAAAGAAGCGCCCCCCATGCCCTTCGAGGTGATTCTGGAGCAGGTAGAGAGTGAGCTGGGCAAACCGGTAAACGAACTGTTCGAATACCTGCAGGAAGCCCCCTACGCCTCGGCCTCCATTGGCCAGGTCCACCGTGCCCGTCTGCATGATGGTACCAACGTGATCGTAAAGGTGCAGTATCCCGGCGTAGACGAATCCTGCGACTCCGACCTCAAGCAACTGCGCCTGGCGCTGAAGCTGGGCGGCCTGCTGAAAATGCCGAAGGTAACGGTAGATCAGTTATTCGGGGAAATCCGTGAGCGCCTGAAAGAAGAGCTGGACTACGAAAACGAAGCCCGCAACCTGAAGCTGTTCCGGGAATTTCACAAAGACCAGCCCTGGGTGCTCATCCCGGCCGTGATCGACAGCCACTCCACCCGGCGAGTGCTTACGCTGAAACTGGTGGAAGGGGACCATGTCAGCAAGATAACCCCTGAGCACTATAGCCAGGACACCCTAAACCTCATCGGCCACCGCATTTTCACCATCATGGCCGACCAGCTGTTTCGCTTCCAGTGCATCCACGGCGACCCCCACGCCGGCAACTTCGCTTACCGGCCGGACGGCACCATCGTTATGTACGACTTTGGCTGCGTGAAAAAGTTGAAACCTGAAATTGTCGAGGCCTACCGTAAAGCCCTGATCGCAGCACTGGACGAAGACTACCGGGCACTGGACCAGTACCTGATCGACCTTGGCGCAAGGGTGGACAGCCAGCCGGCGGTGGACGAAGCCTATTACGCCATGTGGCGGGACATTCTGATTATCCCGTTTCTGGATGACGAGCCCTATAACTTTGCCGAGGCGGATATTCACAAGCATGTGGCGGCGAAAACGAGCACCGTTTTCAAATATCTGGATTACTTCAAGCCGCCAGTGGAAAGCATCTTTATCGACCGGATGATCGCCGGGCACTACTGGATGCTGAAACGGCTGGGAGTACAGGCTGCGTTCCGCGCGGAACTGCAGAGATACCTTACCAAAGCGCCGGGCTGATCAAGCGGCCCGGCGCCTGATACAGAGGGGAATAGTCAGGGCTTCTGTTTCAGCAAATCCCTGATTTCCATCAGCAACTGCTCCTGGGCGGAAGGCGCCGGGGGTGCTGCGGGGGTCTCCGCTTCTTTTTTGCGCATGCGGTTCAGGGCTTTCACCGCGATGAACACGGCGAACGCAACAATCACAAAGTCAAAAACAGCCTGAATGAACATACCGTAGCGCAGGGTAACCGCTTCAACACCCTCTTCTGCCGCCTTCAGTGTAATCATCAGATTCGAAAAATCGACACCACCTACCAGCATGCCAATGGGCGGCATCACAACGTCAGCCACGAACGACGACACGATCTTGCCGAAAGCCACCCCAATGATGATGCCCACCGCCATGTCTACGACATTACCCTTGACTGCAAACTCCTTGAACTCTTTCAACATACTCATCGCATGTAGCTCCTTGAATGTCAGACTCTAATAGCCCCACACACAGCGAGGCCGCGCCATAGGCACACTTTGAGTGTAGCCTACGATTGGAAGCAGACTTCAAGAAAAGAGAGTTTCGGGGAGAGGTTTGGCGCTAACGCAGGATTCTGACCCAGTCGGCGAGGCCTTCGCTGGCGCCTTTGCGAATAACTCTGGCCCGGGAAACCGAGGCCGGCTCGCCCGGGTCAATCACTGTGATGGGCACATCGATATCCACTTCATAGA
>CAYUNQ010000219.1:0-3772 GCA_964446185.1 uncultured Marinobacter sp.
ATCTCGTAACTGTGGCTGATTTCCACGCCTGCCTTACCCAGCATAATCGATGCCGAACAGTACTTTTCTGCCGACAGGCTAACTGCCCGTTCTACTTGCTTTTCTTTCAGGTTGTGGCCGGTTACCACAAAGTGCAGATGAATCCTGGTGAACACGGAAGGCACGGCATCGGCCCGCTCGGCCTCGAGCTCGGCGTGGCAGGCGGTGACGTCCTGGCGGCTCTTTTTCAGGATACTCATGACATCAAACGACGAGCAGCCACCCACGCCCATCAGCAGCATTTCCATGGGGCGGGGCCCGAGGTTCTGGCCGCCGTGGTCGGGCGGGCCGTCCAGTTGTACGGAGTGGCCGGTGCCACTGGTGGCTTTGAAGCTGGCATTGCCGGTCCAGTCAACGGTTGCTTTCATCGGTGTCTCCATCGGCTATTCAGTTATGGCCGGGAATGCTAGCACAGTTGCCCGCAACCGGCCTTCTTGTTATAAGTTGCGGGGCACATCAGTAAAAACCCTAACCTGCAGGGATATGCGGGGATATAACAAAGATCAGCACGCCAGCTCTCAGGAGGCACGTCTCGCATTATGGCTACTATCGTCAAGCCGGTTGAGCAGAAGACCAAACATCTCGATTATTTTCTTTCCCAATGCCATCGCCGGCGCTATCCCGCCAAAAGCACCATCATCTATGCAGGCGACAAAAGTGACTCCCTGTTCTACATCGTCAAAGGTTCGGTGACCGTTATCATCGAAGATGACGATGGTCGCGAAATGATCATGGCGTATCTGAATGCCGGGGATTTTTTCGGCGAGATGGGCCTGTTCGATAACATGGATTCCCGCAGTGCCTGGGTTAAGGCCAAGAGCGAGTGCGAGGTGGCTGAAATCAGCTACACCAAGTTCCGGGAAATCGCCCAGCAGGACCCGCGGGTTCTGTACTTTATCGGAGAGCAGATGGCATCGCGCCTGCGCCAGACCACCCGTAAAGTGGGCGACCTGGCCTTCCTCGATGTGACCGGCCGGGTTGCCCGCACGCTGCTGGATCTGTGTAAGGAGCCGGATGCCATGACCCACCCGGATGGCATGCAGATCAAGATTACCCGCCAGGAAATTGGCCGCATCGTTGGCTGCTCCCGGGAAATGGTGGGGCGTGTCCTGAAAACCCTGGAAGAGCAGGGCCTGGTGCGGGTAAAAGGGAAAACCATGGTGGTGTTCGGCACCCGCTGACCCCGCCGCTCGTCAAGGTAACGAATGCACAAAAGCCGCTGGATTCCAGCGGCTTTTGTCGTTCTGGCCTTGGGTAGCCGCGTGGAGGGTCAGTCCACCAGGGATTTGACCTGCATCCACACCTGCTGGCCCGAAACCAGCTGCAGCTTATGTATGGAGCGGGTAGTCAGGCGCGCCAGAAACGCGGTTTGTCCGGCGATCAGGCGCACCAGGCTGGTGCCGGGCGTCACGTCGGTGTCGATCTGATCGATGCGGGCGGGTAACAGGTTCTGGATGCTCTGGTCCGGGTTTTCCCGCAGCGCCAGGCTGATGTCCCGGGCCAGCACCTGTACCCGCACAGTCATTCCCTCACTCAGGTGATCATGGTGGCGCAGCCAGAGTTCGCCGCCATCGAATGCCAGCCGGCACAGGTGCCAGCGGGTATCCACCTCGATAATCTTGCCTTCCAGAATAACCCCTGCATTTTCTTCCAGCCGGAACGGGTGATCGGTGCGGGCCAGGGTTTCCTGCAGCGGGCCCTGGGCAACCACCCGGCCCTGATCCATCATCACGATATGATCTGCCAGCCGGGCCACCTCGGCGGTGGAGTGGGATACGTAGAGCACCGGCAGCTCCAGGCTGTCCCGCAGCCGTTCCAGGTACGGCAGGATGTCCTGTTTGCTCTGCTGGTCCAGGGCCGTCAGGGGCTCGTCCATCAGCAGCAGTCGGGGGCTGGTGAGCAGGGCCCGGCCGATGGCCACCCGCTGGCGCTCCCCGCCGGATAACCCGGCCGGCATCCGCTCCAGCAGGGGCGACAGGCCGAGCCACTGGTGCACCTGTTCAGGTTCTATTTTCCGGTGGGCTTTCGGTACTCGCCGGTATCCATACATCAAGTTCTTGCGAACGGACAGGTGCGGAAACAGGTTGGTTTCCTGGAACACGTAGGCCAGGGGGCGCTGGTGCACGGGCCGGCTCAGCTTACCGACTTGCCAGGGTTCACCGAGCACGCTCAGGTGACCGTCTGCGGCCTGTAAGCCGGCGATGCAGCGTAGCAGGGTGGTCTTGCCACACCCGGAGTGGCCGAAGATCGCGGTTATCCCGGAGCCGGGCAGGGTCAGGTCTACATCCAGGGTGAAGTCCCCCAGCTGGCACCGGAGGCAGGCGTTGACGGTACCGGTCATTTCACCACTCCCGGCTGGTAGCGGCCATTCAGGGCGTACAGGCTGACCAGCACCACAAAGGAAAACGCCACCATGCCGGCAGACAGCCAGTGGGCCTGGGTGTACTCAAGGGCTTCCACATGGTCGAAGATGGCCACCGACAAGACCTTGGTTTCTCCCGGAATATTACCGCCGATCATCAGTACCACGCCGAACTCGCCCACGGTGTGGGCAAAGGTCAGGACGGCTGCGGTCAGAAACCCGGGGCGGGCCAGCGGAATTACGATGGAGAAAAAGCGGTCCCGGGGCGAAGCCCGCAGGGTGGCTGCGGTCTCCAGCAGGCTCTGGTTGATGGTAACAAAGGCGTTCTGCAGGGGCTGCACGGTAAACGGCAGGGAATAGATAACCGACGCCAGCACCAGGCCTTCGAAGGTGAAGGGCAACAGGTCCAGGCCGAGGTTTTCCATCAGGCGGCCCAGGGCGCCGTCCGGGCCCATGATGATCAGGAGGTAAAAGCCCAGCACGGTTGGGGGCAGCACCAGTGGCAGGGCAACCACGGCCGAAACCGGCTGGCGCAGCCAGTGTCCGGTGCGGGCCAGCCACCAGGCGATGGGGGTGCCAATCACCAGCAGCAGTGCGGTGGTGATGCCTGCCAGTTTCAGGGTCAGCCAGACGGCCTGCCATTCCGGGCTCATGAAGTCTCCGCCAGTTCAGTGGTTGGGCTGTTCAGGAATATCGTAGCCGTCTTCACGGATGATCGCCTGTGCCGGTTCGCTGGCGAGAAACAACATCCACGCCCGGGCCGCCGGATTATCCTCGCCGTGGCCCAGCAAAACAGCCTGTTGCCTGATGGGCGTGTGCAGATCATTCGGTACCAGCCACAGGGAGCCTTCCTCCTCCCATGCCCGCGTTTGGGCCAGTGCTACAAACCCTGCGACGGCATTGCCGGTGGCGACAAACTGGAAGGTCTGGGCAATGGAGTCGCCACTGACCAGCGCGGGCCGGAGGGCTTGTGCGAGCCCGAGATTCTGCAGCACCTCCATGGCAGCGATGCCGTAAGGGGCGGTTTTGGGGTTGCCGATGGCCAGCCGCTCGGGTTGTCGGGCCAGCCAGGCCGTGCCATCGGTAAACAGATCGGGGGTTCTGCTCCAGAGCGCCAGCCGGCCCTCGGCATAGTCAAATCCTGTGCCGGCGACCGCCAGCCCCTGTTGTTCCAGTAACCGGGGGCGTTCCCGGTCTGCCGCCATAAAGGCATCAAACGGCGCGCGATGGCGGATCTGGGCATAGAGTTTGCCGGTAGAGCCGTAGCTGATGCGCAACTGGTGACCGGTCTGTTGTTCGAACAACGGCGCCAGCCGGTTCATGGTGCCAGTGAAGTTGGCGGCTACCGCCAGGGTGGCCGTTTCTGCGAGG
>CAYUNQ010000220.1:0-3758 GCA_964446185.1 uncultured Marinobacter sp.
TTCACGCTCGCCGCTTTCCAGCCCGGCGACCCGACCAGCTTCTTCTGGCGAGTGCGCTCGAACAGTGTGTTCGGCCCCGGCGCATGTGCCCGACGCCAGCGATGCCGCCATTCTGCGCCAGCATGCCATCTATCTGAAAAACCACCCTGGGGTGAAAGTCAGAATTCACGGCCACACCGACAACTTTGGGGCCCCCGAGTACAACCGTTTCCTGGCCAGGTTGCGAGCTAACTCCGTAGCCCGGCTACTGATCCAGGAAGGGGTGCCCCACAGTGCCATCCTGATGACCACCTGGGGCTCGGAGCGGCCCCTCGCCCGCCCTGAAGACCACGCGGCCAACCGCCGGGTAGAACTGGAATACCTGACGCTGGACATGGCCCAGGCCCTCTGAACCGGCCAGCGCCGGAAACAGAAACGGGGCCTCGAGGGCCCCGTTTCCTGGACGGTCATCCGGCTCAGCCGTATACCTGCCAGACATTCCACAGCAGCAACAACGCCGCCACCAGAATCGCCAGCCAGGTCAGCAGAATACCGATCATGCGGGCCTTGTGAGGGCCGCCCTTGCCGTTGATCATGCCCCAGGCGTGCAGGATGCGCCCGACCACCAGGGCCATGCCAGTCCAGTAAATCAGGCCGCTGGCTACTCCGTTCAACTCGGCAATGGCCAGCATGATCAGGCCAACCGGCGCGTACTCGACCAGGTTGGCATGGGCGCGCACCGCCGCTTCAAACTCACGGTCGTCGTTCACGCCCATTCCCATGCGGTACTTGAGCCGGTATTTCACCACCTGGCCCGACAACACCAGCAACAACAGGCCGATAACGGCCGCGAATACTGCGGTTACGGGTACGATCATGTCAGCCCTGCTTGATCTTGTTGACCACAGCCAGCAGCAACACAGCACCCACCGTGGCTGTCACCAGCTCACCGACCATGCTCTTTACCGCCAGGCCCAGCATGCTGAACAGCACACCGCCGATCACCGAGCCGACAATACCGATACCGATATTGGCCAGTACCCCGAAACCTTTGCCCTTCATGATCAGGCCTGCCAGCCAGCCGGCCAAACCACCAATAATCAGAAACCAGATAAAGCTCATTTATCCATTCCCCTCATGTCGTGTTCAATCCTGCCAGAAGACTGCCCTGTTTCGGGCGGGCATTCAAGCTGTTCCGGGGCGGTGGCCAAGGGCTGTGATGGCGTCTGCCATCTGCTGGTGACACCGGGCCATCAGCTCTGACACATCAGAACTGGTCAGGCCGGTGGTTTCTACCGGCGGCAGGATACGTACCGGCACCGGTTTCCGGCGGCCGGCCCAGCCCCGGGTCTGGCCGTGATACTCACCCGCACACACCATGGTGATGGGGGCTCCGGCGGCAATAGCCGTGTGGAAGGCGCCTTTCTTGAAGCTGCCAAGCCCCCGGCCACGGCTGCGGGTGCCTTCGGGAAACACCCAGATGCTTTTACGGTCTTTGTGGATAGCGTTACTGGTGGCCTGCATGGCCGCCACTGCCTTATGGGAACGGCCACGATTGAGGATGATATTGCCGCCGAGCCAGAACACCTGGCCGAAGAAAGGCACCCAGACCAGTGAGGATTTGCCCACCGCCACGGTGCGCGGCGGCAACAGGTCGCCCATCACAAACAGGTCGTCGTTCTGCTGGTGGTTGGCGATGATTACTGTAGGCCGGTCTTGCGGCATGTTTTCGGCGCCATACAGGGGGCGCTTCATGCCCAGCAGGCAGCGGCCCACCCGGGCCACGGTCCAACCCAGCAAACGGTTGTTATCCGGGTTGAAAGGCCGTGCGATGTAGCCAATCAGGGCCAGCATGCAAATCAGCGGAACACTCAGCCAGGCCAGGATTTTTCTTGCGACTGCCATACTACTTTTCCGTTACTCGAAATTTTGGCGCACAAGTGTACGCCAAGTTCAAAGAGCTGCAATAGTATCCTTTTGTACCTGTCTGTTAACCGGTTTTGCCTCCACCACAAAGCGTAACGGTCCGTTCGCCTCCAGCGCATCAAAGGGATAGCAGGTTACCAGCAGCAGGGTGCCCGGGCCGAACTGGCTGGTATCGATAGACTCCGTTCTGCTGTCCACCACCCGGGTTCCGGTTACCTGGTATTGCTGCCACTGCTGGTCCTGGCCCTGCAGCTGCACCCGGTGGCCTGGCTCAATGTACTCCAGGGGCCGGAAATGGGTATCCCGGTGGCCAGCCAGAATCACCGGCCCCTGCTCCCCGGCGACCATCCGTCCCGGGCCGAAGGCCAGGCTTTCTCCGTGCAGGCCTTCCAGCACAATCATCGACACCCCCAGCTCCGGCAGCGCCAGCTTTGCCACCGGCCAGGTATCGGCCCAGGGCCAGGGCCGGGCCTCCACCTGTCGCGCCTGGGTTTCGGCCCAGGCCAGTGCCAACAGCTCCTGGGCTAGCAGTGCCTTGAACGGAATCCACAGGCCAAACATCAACACGGTGGCGGAGGCACCAAACAACAGCAATAACAGGCGGTTCATCATGCCTGCCTCCGGCTCAACAACAGCATGGCCAGTGCCAGCATCAAGCCGGACAGGCCCAGTGCCGCCAGCAACGGCCAGGCGGTGGCGGTTTGCGGGTAACGCAACATGCCATCACGGCTACCTGCCGGCAGCAAGGTGGGAACAGCCTCGGTGTCCAGCTTCACCTCCGCCGGGCGGGCCGGTTGCTCCTCGACCGCCACAAAACTGGTGAACGGCGACATCACCCCGTGCTGCACCGACAATTCCACGATCGCCGGCTCATCCGGTGCCTCGCCCTGCAGGCGGGCGGCATCCATCAACTCGTCAATCCGGCCCCGGGCCCACTGGCGGTTCAGGCCGCTGGCCGGGGCGGCATTGCCCAGATCAAGCCGGGTGTTCCAGGGCCGGCCGCCGGGCAAGCGGCCCGAGACCTCAAGCTCACCACCGGCAGGCACACCGCGCACCACCTGTACCAGCGGGCTGCCCTGAAACAGGTCTCCGGGCCTGGCGGGCACCGTTTCCACCGGATTGCCACCGGTGGGCCAGCGCACGCTCAGATCACTCATCACCGGGGCTTCCATGGCCGCAAACAGCCCGTTAAGGGCACGGTTCACCTCACCGGTATTGTGTATCGCGGTGAACTCGCCTCGGCCCCAGCGGGCTGCTTCCCGCAGGAAATGCCTGTTCGGGGCCGAACCGATGCCCACGGTGAATAACCTGCGCTCATCAAGGCCAGTACGAATCCGCTCGAACAGCGCCGATTCATTGCCCACGGCACCGTCGGTGATAAACACCATCTGCTGCACCAGCCCTTCGGCCGGCGCTTGTTCCATCGCCATCGCCAGTAACAGGGCCCCGGCCATTTCCGTGCCGCCGTTGGCATTCAGGCCTTCCACATACTGCCGGGCACGGGCCAGGTAATGGCCCTCGGCCGGCACCGGGCGGGCAAACAGGCTGTGGGCCTGCGAATTGAACTGGATAACGTTGAAATAATCCCCCGGGCGCAAGCTGTCCAGCCCCTTCAACAGTGCCGAACGGGCCTGCACAATGGACTCCCCGGCCATGGAGCCGGAGGTATCAATCACAAACAACAGCTCCCGGCGCAACACCGGGCCGGTGGCGTCCGGGGGCAGGATCATCGCCATCAGAAAGTCCTCACCCTGCCACTGCTGATGAAACACCGCCGCCGTCGGTTCCCGGCCGGTTAACGGCCGCCAGCGCACAATCAGGTCACGATCCATCAGCACTTCCCGGCCTTCCGG
>CAYUNQ010000221.1:0-1775 GCA_964446185.1 uncultured Marinobacter sp.
TTGCCGTGGCTACCCAGATGAAACAGCTGAACATGACGGCCCACAAGCAGACCAAGTTGAAAGTCAAAGCCGATTACCTGGCGCTGCTGGATCGCTGCATCGAGCAGGATTTCGCTCACTTTGACCTGATGGGCTGATAGTTAGCTTCCATCCTTGCTGAACTGGCTGACCGGGCGGAACCGGAACAGCCAGGCCAGCAGCAGATCCGGCAGGGTCTGGATTCGGGTGTTGTAGATCATGGCGCTGTCGGTGTAGCTGTTGCGCAGCAGTGCCAGGTAGCTCTCGGTATCCGCCATGATCGCCATAAAGCGCCCAACCACTTCGTGATTTTTCATCTCCGGATAATCTTCAATCCTGGCTTTGAGCACCTGCGTTGCGGCCTGTTCACGGGCAAGCGTTCGCTCCACATTCGCGGTGGACTCCATGCTGGCGGGCGGCTCGGCCCGTAGTGAGGCAATGTGGGTCATCAGTTGTTTTTCATGGGCCATGGCGGCCTTTACCGTATTCTCCAGCATCGGCCACAGGTCATGGCGTTGCTGCAAAATGGTGTCGATGTTGGCCCTGGCCCGGTTTACCCGGTTCTTCAGGAACACCATGTCGTTGTAATGCAGCACGCCCAGATAAAGGCACAGCACCAGTGGCACCATGAGGGCGGACAGCAGCAGGTTGTCCGGGCTGAACCGGCCATCGGCGGCGAGCAATGAGGTGGCGGTGAACAGGAACAGGCCAAGGCTGGCTGCAATGCTGACAAAACTGCGGGCGCCGCGATTGAGCACAATGTGGTCTTCTTCTTTAGCGCTGATGAGAAAGGGAGAGTCCTGGTCCTGCTGTATGCGGAGCTGGTCTGGCTGCTGGTTATCCAGGCCGGCAAAACCAAGGCAATACACCTTCACATCCGGAGCCAGCAGGCGCACGGTATAGCGGCGATCGCCTCGGTTGTGGGTGTGGGTTTTCGGATAGTCGATGGTGGCGCCCTCCGGGTAAACCCGGACACGGCCGTGGTCATCTTCTAACCAGAAGGGAACCTGTTCCTTGCGGGATTCAATGGTTTTCCATTTTTCGTCTTTGTCGGATCCGCACCTTTCCTCGACTTTGTAGTAAAAGGCGACGCAGTTTTCGTTTTTCAGCGGGTCGGTCAGCAGCGGATACTGTTCGTCGGCCCGGATTTGCCCCTTAAGCTCCGATAACCCAAAGCTCAGACCGGCGGCGCTGCTGGTAGGCACCGCCTCGATCAGTCGCTTGAGTTTCACACCTTTAATGGCCAGGTACATCAGAAACAGCGCAAGCAGCCCCGCGCCTGCGGTCAGCACCATGACCGGTATGGAGTACTCAAGCCGAGCCGGCTGCTTTTTCTCCACAGCGCCAGCGGCGAGCGCTGCGGTTTGATCGTCCAGTTCCGGTGCTGGCAGGCGATCTTCCACTATCGTGCGGAACATCCAGCGGTCCAGCCAGCCGCTGGTGCTCAGGCGGATCAGTTGTTCCAGAGCTGCTATGTCGGCCTGTACCAGGGGTGAGGCAGAACTCTCCCGAAGCTGCTGGTAGCGGCTCTCATACAAGGTGGCGATGGCGGACCACTCCTGGTTCAGGCGGCTGACACCTAACCAGGCGAGGCTGCCGGATACCCCAATCGTCACCATCAGAATGTAGACCCAAAGCCGGTGAGTTTTCAGGGCGGTGAGCGCCAGGGCCAGCCCCAGAGCCAGCAGGCCAGTCGCTATGGATATCCGGGCGCCGGCGGAGAACAGCCTTTCGCCACCGTTGGTTTCCGGTTTTCC
>CAYUNQ010000221.1:1785-3722 GCA_964446185.1 uncultured Marinobacter sp.
GGGCGGGCAGGGAGAAGCCGGACAGCCCGTCAAACCTGACTTCCTGGTGCTGACGGCTGAAATGTCCAACCACATAGATGTTATCACCGGGGCGCAGGGCCCACTCCGAATAGATCAGGTCGCCGTCCTGTCGGTTAAACGTTCGCCGCAGATTCCAGTCCACCTCACTCTGGTTGATTTCCGGGTTAACGGTGGCAACTCCACTTGCATCCCTGACCTGGAAACGCTCACCCCAGTGGCCAGACTTCAGGGTTCGCAGCCGGGTATCGCCGTCAGAGTCCCGGTAGCGTTCCTGCAGTCGATACCGGTAGAACACGGCGGGCGTGCCGGAATAGGGCGCAGGGCGGGCGCCAAGGGCATCGGTTACCGTGGCTTCAATCAGGTAGGGCCCGTCTGACAGTGCAGCGAGCGGGGTGGCTGGCAGTCTCTGCATCTGGCGGGTTTCGGTCATTTGTTCCAGCCCCTGATTCATCAGGTGCCAGCTTCCGGCCAGGCAGGCAATGGCGATGAGTGTGGTGATAATGCGCCCGGAAGTACTCGCCAGTGCCATGTGGATAAACGTCCTTTTGTTGTTGGCTGGAAAAAGTGCAGTATACCTGATCAAATTAACCGCATGGCCCGCAAACCCAGGCGCACAGGAGCCTGGCGCAGGGTGTCCTTACCTTGCTAACAAAGTTATCCACAGTTTTTGTGAGTAAAGCAGTAGGCGCGAGAGTTATCCCGGGCAAACAGGTAAGATGAACGCGGTAGCAACTATCGCTTCCGGGCGCGAGTCGTGGTATATCAGCGCCCTCCAAGATCAACTTTTTCGGAATCAGGTGTTATGCCAAAAGCGAGCGAGATTAAAAAGAACCAGGCCGTTGAATACGAAGGACGGGTGTATTTCGTTAAGGACATTGAACGCTCTGTACCCCAGGGCCGTGCCGGCGGCAGCCTGTACCGCATGCGGATGTACGATGTGGTTACCAACCAGAAGCTGGACGAGACCTTCAAGGACTCCGACATGCTGAACCTGGCAGACCTGGTGCGTCGTCCGGTCACGTTTTCCTACGCCGATGGCGACGAGTACGTGTTCATGGATAACGAAGACTTTACCCAGTACATGCTGAACAAGAGCGCCATCGAAGACGAGCTGCTGTTTATCACCGAAGATACTCAGGGTGTGATGGCGATTCTGGTCAGCGATACGCCGGTGGCCATTGACCTGCCACCTACGGTGGAACTGACCATCGAAGAAACCGACCCGTCTGTGAAGGGTGGTTCTGCCACCGCGCGTACCAAGCCGGCTCACCTGACCACCGGACTGGTTGTTCAGGTGCCAGAGCACATCTCCACCGGCGACCGCATCAAGGTTAACGTGGAAGAGCGCAAGTTCCTCAGCCGCGCCTGATGTGTCTGATCCGCTCCGTCAGCCGACGGAGCGGATCTCGCTGCCACTCAGGTGGCGATACCCGCCAACAGGAAGTTCCGGGTCCAGTACCAGGCTCCCCATGCTTTCCCGGTGTAGTGACGTTACCCGGTTGCCCACCGCATGAAACATCCTTTTTACCTGGTGATACCGGCCTTCAAAGATGGTTACCCGGGCCTCATGATCGTTCAGCTGTTCCAGCCGGGCAGGGGAGGTTGTCAGTTGCTCGTACTCGAACCAGATGCCCTCGACAAAGCGCAGGGCGGTCTCCGGGCTGATGGGGTCAGCGGTTGTTACCCGGTACACTTTCGGAATTTTCACCGCAGGTTCTGTCAGCCGGCGAGACCAGAGCCCGTCGCTGCTCAGTATCAGTAGCCCGGTGCTGGCCCGGTCCAGGCGCCCGCCTATGTGCAGGTGCGAACGCAGTTCCGGCTCAATCAGTTCCATCACAGTAGGGTGCTGGTCATCCCGGGTGGCGCTCAGGTAGCCGGCGGGTTTGTGCAGCATCAGGTAATAGGCCGGTTCGGCC
>CAYUNQ010000222.1:0-777 GCA_964446185.1 uncultured Marinobacter sp.
GCCCGCGTTCTGGGCGAAGGCTCCGACACCAGTGAAGTTAGCGGAGCCACCGGAAATCTCATTGGAGGCCCGGGTATCCACATAGGAGCTTTCACCGTTAGCACTGCCGTAGGTGACGTTGGTCCCCGATACAGAGCCATTGAGCTCGGCATCGTTCATGAACACTTCCAGGGACAGATTCAGCGTGGTGGTGCTGTTATCTGAATTGTCGCTGCTGTCGGTGTTGTAGGAATCAGTGGCGTTGGTGGAGTTATCGGAACTGTCACTGTTGCCACTGTCAGCAATTTTGAACGAATCGCTGATGTTAGTGCTGTTGTCGGAATTGTCCGAGTTATCGGTGTTACCGCTGTCGGCGATCTTGAACGAATCGCTGACATTGGTGCTGTTATCCGAATTGTCGGAGTTGTCGGAATTATTGGAGTTATCCGAATTGTTCGAATTATCGGAGTTGTTTGAATTATCCGACATGTTGTTGCCACTGTCGGCAATCTTGAACGAATCAGACACATCGGTGCTGTTGTCTGAATTGTTCGAGTTATCGGAGTTGTCGGTGGAGTTGTCGTTACCGGAATCCGTGTTTCCGGAATAATTGGTGTTGGCAGAGGAATTGTCATTGGCGTTGTTGTTGGGGTCGCCGTCTCCTCCTTGTTGTGCCATAGCGTAACCGGAGATACCCATGCTCATGGCGATGGCAGCTGCTAGCAGACTTTTCTTGGTATTCATGATGTCATTTCCTTTGAGTTTGTTGGCTTTGAGGAATCCGACCCAACCCGCCAG
>CAYUNQ010000222.1:787-3715 GCA_964446185.1 uncultured Marinobacter sp.
CTGATATATGGAGATTTTCAGGAGTGATTCTGCTCGACACCAGAGCGAACACAAGGACGACCTGTTCCATTACTGAAACAGCAGGTTTTAACGACACTTGGACAAACAAAAAAGAAAGGCGGGGAATCAGGCAGATAGCCAAAATCAGACGTGTTAAAAAACAAAACCCGTAGGCGGGAGGTATGTGATTTCGCCCCATTGCGTGCCTCCACAAAACACCCATGGACCACAGGCAGTGCTGGCGCTGACATGGTTCTTTCTGATATTTTTGGCCGGTCCGTTTCTGGTGCCCCCGGCGCTGAACCGGTTCTTTCGCTGGGTACTTAGTTGCACGAGAGTGTGCCCGAACCGCTTGAAATCGGAGTTTGCTGCCCCTCACAACGAAACGCTAGGCCCGGACCCCGATAGTTCAGAGGCCGCTTGACCGAGCTATCTCTATGTCACTGCTACTGTTTCTGGTAATTCCCTTGCTGGGCTGCGTGATTGCTGGCTGCATGCCCGCCTACGCCCGCAACCGGGAAGCCTGGTTCTCAGCCGCCATCGCAGTGATCGGCGTGGCGCTCACCATTGTTCACTTTGGCCAGATCACTCAGGGTGGCGTCATTCGTCAGGAATTCCAGTGGATGCCGGAGTACGGCCTCAACCTGGTGCTGCGTATGGACGGCCTGACCTGGCTGTTCACCCTGCTGATCCAGGTGATGTGTCTGCTGGTGGTGCTGTACGCACGCTACTACATGTCCCCCAAAGACCCGGTGCCGCGGTTTTTCTCGTTTCTGTTGGCCTTCATGGGTGCCATGCAGGGCGTAGTATTATCCGGCAATCTGATCCAGCTGGTGATGTTCTGGGAGCTGACCAGTCTGACGTCGTTCCTGCTGATCGGCTACTGGCACCACCGCAGTGATGCCCGGCGCGGTGCCCGCATGGCGCTGACCGTCACGGCGGCCGGCGGTTTGTGCCTGCTGATGGGTGTACTCGCCATGGGTCATGTGGTGGGCAGCTTCGATGTAGACACCGTGCTGGCTTCCGGCGACACCCTGCGTAATCACGACTGGTATCGCCCGATTCTCCTTTTGGTAGCTCTAGGCGCCCTGACCAAGAGCGCCCAGTTTCCTTTTCATTTTTGGCTGCCTCATGCCATGGCGGCGCCTACGCCGGTGTCCGCCTACCTGCACTCCGCCACCATGGTGAAAGCCGGTATCTTCCTGCTGATGCTGCTTTGGCCGGTACTGTCCGGCACACCGGAATGGCGCTGGCTGATCGGTGGTGCCGGAGTCTGCACATTGCTGATCGGGGCGTTCGCGGCCATGTTCCAGCACGACATGAAAGGCCTTCTGGCGTTCTCCACTATCAGCCACCTCGGTCTGATCGTTCTGCTACTGGGCATCGCCACGCCGCTGGCCATGGTGGCCGCTATTTTCCATACGCTGAACCACGCCACATTCAAGGCGTCGCTGTTCATGGCCGTGGGTATCGTCGATCACGAATGCGGCACCCGGGACATGCGTAAACTCAGCGGCCTGTTCCGGGTCATGCCCCATACCGCGACCCTGGCACTGGTAGCCAGTGCGGCCATGGCGGGGGTTCCGCTGCTCAACGGCTTTATCTCCAAGGAAATGTTCTTTGCCGAAGCCCTGGCGGTGGGTGACAGTTCCAACTGGTGGATGAGCGCGGCCGCCCTCGCCATGGGTGTATTCGGTGTGGTCTATTCGCTGCGGTTCATTCAAGTGTTCTTCGGAAAACCCGCCACCGACCTGCCCAAGGAACCCCACGAAGCGCCACGCTGGATGCGGGTTCCGGTGGAGTTTCTGGTGATCTGCTGCCTGGTGGTTGGCATTATTCCCGCCCTCAGTATCGGTTTGATCCTGCACCTGGCGGTGGAAGCCGTGCTGGGCGCTGATACACCGGAGTACAGTCTTGCCCTGTGGCACGGCATCAACGTACCCCTGGTCATGAGCCTGGTGGCGCTGTTCGGCGGCATTCTGCTGTTCTGGATTCTGTCCCGGTACGCCGGGTTGCGCCAGCGCACCCATACGCCGCTGATGCACCGGCTTAACGGGCGGGAAATATTTGAAGGTACCCTGATGTGGCTGGCTGACGGAGCCGGGCGGGTCGAGCGCCTGATTAGCACCCGCCGCCTGCAACCGCAGTTGTTTTTGCTCATTCTGGGTGGATTGCTGGCGCTGCTGCTGACCTTCCGGGGTGACTGGGCCCTGCCGGAAACCCTGGCCCCCAGCGGCATGGACCCCTGGTTTGCCCTGCTCTGGCTGGCCGGCTGCAGCTGTGCCGTGTTGGCGGCATGGATGGCCAAGTTCCACCGACTGACCGCCCTGATCCTGATCGGCGGTACCGGTATTGTCACCAGCCTGACCTTCCTCTGGCTGTCCGCTCCGGACCTGGCCCTGACCCAGCTGATGGTGGAGTCCGTGACCGTCATCCTGCTGCTGCTGGGCCTGCGCTGGCTGCCACCGCGGATACTGAGCATTCAGGCGGCCCGGGCAGAAGCCCGCAAGGCCCGGGCCCGGCGCAGCCGAGACATGGTGACGGCCGTCGCCTTCGGTGGTGTCATGGCGGCAGTCAGTTACCTGATCATGATCACTCCGGCCAGCCATACCATCAGCGACTTCTTCCTGCTGAATGCCCTGCCCGGGGGCGGAGGAACCAACGTGGTCAACGTCCTGCTGGTGGACTTCCGCAGCCTGGATACCCTGGGTGAGATAACAGTACTGAGCGTGGTCGCCTTGACCGTATACGCCCTGCTGCGGCGCTTCCGTCCGGCGCCCGAGAGCGCGGTATTGCCGCCCCAACAAACTCACCCGGCAGATTATGCCATCCACCAGACGCCACCGGAGCAGGCCAACACCGGCTACCTGATGGTTCCCGGCATCTATCTGCGTGCGTTGTTGCCGATTATTGTGGTGGTTGCCCTTT